>CANFYD010000029.1 GCA_947450745.1 Burkholderiales bacterium | reverse complement strand
GGTCGACATCGAGGCGATCAGCAAGCCGGTGACCTAGTGCCGTGCGTGAACCCGGACAAGTGCCGCGCGCCGTTCAGCAGGCCTTTCACCTGATGCGCTCGGGCCACCCGGGCCCCGTGCTGCTGGACCTGCCCTTCGACGTGCAGATGGCCGAGATCGAATTCGACATCGACACCTACGAGCCGCTGCCGGTCTACAAACCCCACGTCACCCACAAGCAGATCGAGAAGGCCTTGGACATGCTGGGGGCGGCGCAGCGGCCGTTGCTCGTGGCGGGCGGCGGGCGGCGGCATCATCAATGCCGATGCGAGCGACTTGCTGGTCGAGCTGGCCGAGTTGACTGGTGTGCCGGTCATTCCCACCCTGATGGGCTGGGGCAGCATTCCTGACGACCACCCGTTGATGGCCGGCATGATGGGCTTGCAAACCAGCCACCGCTACGGAAACCGACGCTGCTGCAGGCCACGGCGATCGTTTGCTACACCAGCTCCGGCTACACCAGCTTGCGGGCAGCCCGCGAAAGGCCGACTGCACCGGTGTTGAGCCTGACGCCAAGACTTGCAACAGCGCGTCGCCTGTCCTTGGTGTGGGGTGTTCATTCGGTGCACATCGCCGATGTCAGCGATGTGCACCAGATGACGGAGATGGCATGCACCATCGCTCAGCGCGAAGGCTTTGCGAAAACAGGCCAGACCATCGTTTCGATTGCCGGTATGCCGTTTGGCACCAACGGCACCACCAATCTGCTGCGCATTGCCACCGTGTGAGTCCCCCGGACACCCCTCAACGAACGCCCAACCGAGGGGTGCTCGGTATCGAAGCTTCGAGTCGGGCACACTCCCGGCCCAACAGTCATTGCAAAGGTCGGTCATGAAGCAAACCTCCAGCGTCAACACGCCTGCCACCAGCGCCAGCACGCCAGGCAACCCGAGCCAAGCGCTGCTGTTGAGCATGTTCGACGCCGCCATCGCCAGCGCCCAACCGGCTTTGTGCGTGCCGGCCTATCTGCCGGACCCGGCGTCGCTCGGCAACGGGCGGCTGATCGTGATCGGCGCGGGCAAAGCCTCGGCGGCGATGGCGCGAGCGGTGGAGGACAGCTGGTCGGGGCCCTTGTCTGCACTGTCCGGCTTGGTGGTGACGCGCTACGGCTATGCCGTCGCGTGCGAGCGCATCGAGATCGTCGAAGCGGCGCACCCGGTACCGGATGCGGCCGGCGAGCAAGCCGCCCAGCGCATGCTCGATTTGGTGGCCGATTTGAGCGCCGACGATGTGGTGCTGTGCTTGATCTCCGGCGGCGGCTCCAGCTTGCTGCCCTTGCCCGCACCCGGCTTGACGCTGGAGCACAAGCAAGCGCTGAGCCGGGCACTGTTGGCTTCGGGGGCCACCATCAGCGAGATGAACTGCGTGCGCCGCCACTTGTCGGCCATCAAGGGCGGGCGCTTGGCGGCGGCCTGCCACCCGGCGCGGGTGATCACGTTGCTGATCTCCGATGTGCCGGGCGATGACCCGATCAATATCGCTTCCGGTCCGACCGTGGCCGACCCCAGCAGCTGCGCCGATGCGCTGGACATCCTGCGCCGCTACGGCATCGAGCCGGCACCTCCGATCCGCGCGCTGCTGGAAAGTGGCGCAGGCGAGTCGGTCAAGCCGGGCGACCCACGGCTGGCTGCTTGTGAAACCCACTTGATCGCGACCCCGCAAATGGCCTTGGAGGCGGCCGCCTTGGTGGCTCGCCAAGCCGGCTACTCCGCCCATATTTTGGGCGACTCACTGGAAGGCGAAGCCCGCGACATGGGCTTGCTGTTGGCCGGCATTGCCCATCAAGTGGCGGCCCGCAACCAGCCGTTCAGCGCGCCCTGCGTGCTCTTGTCCGGCGGCGAAAGCACGGTGACGCTGCGCGGCCAGGGGCGCGGCGGGCGCAATGTGGAATGCCTGCTGGCGATGGCGATCGCACTCGACGGCAACCCGCGCATTCACGCCTTGGCGGGCGACACCGACGGCGTCGACGGCATCGAAGAAATCGCCGGCGCTCGCATCGGCCCCGACACGCTGACCCGTGCCCGCACGCTCGGGCTTAAGGCCCGCGACAGCTTGGCCAATAACAACGGCCACGGCTTTTTCTCCAGCCTGGGCGACTCCGTCATCACCGGACCGACCTTGACGAATGTGAACGACTTCCGCGCCATCCTGATCACCGCTTGACATCACCGCTTGAAGAGCGGCTCAGGCCAAACTGCCCTAAAAAGCAGCAGGGAAAGGAAAGCACTGTCACATCAATGACTTATATGCATTCCCGGCGCGTTGCCCCCGAACTTATCCACAGCAGGCGGGGATAGATTTTCGGGTTTTCCCTGGTATGCGGCGGGCAAGAGCCGATGTTTGACGAGCATCAAACAGCGGCCGCAGGGCAGCAGTAATCTCCGCCCGCAGAAGTCAGGCAAGCCCGCCTGACCTGCTCGGACTTGATCTGCTGGAGGTTCCCATGCATCCATTCCCACGCACTGCCCGTCTTCCCCAACTCCCCCGCCGTTCAGCTTGGCTGCTGCTGACGCCGCTGCTGCTGCCTGTGTTGGCCCAGGCGTCGATCTTCGGCACCTTGGGCAACTTTGATGTCGTCAACGACACCGGGCAGACGGCCCATGGCTTCGAGATTGAACTCGAGGGCCTGCACCTGGGCGACATCACCGACACCTTCGGCGGTGCCGGCCGGGGCTTTCCAACCACAGTGGAGCGCTATGGCTCACCGCTGGTCAGCGAGTACAACTTGGGTGCCACGTTCGGCGTGCATGTGACTTATCAGGCCAGCTTTTCCGCCGGAGTCTGGAGTGTCGGTACGCCCAGCGGCGTCTTCTCCACGCCGGGTGAGAGTTGCTGGACCGGCGGCGGCATCGGTTACGGCCCGAGCACGCCGTGCGACCACTTTGGCGTCGGCACGGTCGGCAATGCGAGCAAAACCAGCTACCACTGGCTGGTCGAGTCGGGTGCCGGTGCAGGGCTGTTGAGTCCCGTGCAAGCCGCCCTGCCCGCCCCCAGCTGGCAGGTGACGCCGTCGCCGGTGGTCGGCTTGCCGCCGGTGGTAGTAGCTCGCATTCAGGCTCCCGCGCCCCCGGACCCGGCCGAGCCGCAGTTCGGCACGCCGATCTGGGCCAAGGTCTTCACGACCGAATTCGAAGGTCCGGTGGCGCTGGAGGATCTGCTGGGTGGTCAACCCAAGATCAACCATGTGTTGAGTCATACCGAAATGGAATGGCAGTTGCTGCAGACCGATCCGGGCAACCCGTTGTCAGGCCAACTTGAAAACGGCGGCCTGGCTCCGGTGGGTGCCTTGGCCGAAGCGGTGATTCGCCGCTATGAGTTTTACAAATACACCGGCGCGCTCAAAGCGGTCGACAACGAGGCCTTGCCGATTTTTGGCGACTCCAAGGCCGACCCGAGTGAGGTCGGGTCTTTCATCGGCGCGCAGAACGCCGCCATCAATCTGAACGGCAATATCGCGGCGGTGCCGGAGCCGGCTACGGCCGCGTTGATGGCACTGGGCTTGCTCAGCTTCAGCTTGCTGCGCCGCCGCAACGGTCAACAAGCCACGTCGTGATCCGCCGTTGAGCCGTCAATTACGGTACGCCAGCCCCATGTTCCAACTGTGATTGGCCAGCCGCTGGGTAATGGGGCTATCAGCGGCGGGTCCAAGCAGGCGGCTGACGCCGATGCCGGTGAAGCCGACCCACCGCGCCGAAAAAGCCCGCGTGTAGCCCAAGCTGAAGCCGATCTCGCGCAAACCGGCACCGGGCACGAAAGCGCGGCCCAAGCGAGTGGCGGCGGGGCTGTCCGCTGGCACACCGAAGTAGCTGTTCATGTTGCGACCGTCACCGCCGGAGAGGTTCAAGCCGGCAGTCAATTCACCCGAGGCGGAGCGGAACACCTGATTGCTGACGCCGACATCGAAGGACGCGCCGCCCTGGCGGTCAAGCAAGTCTTGGCTGAACGCGCCCGACACCTGCCAGCGCGGAGCCACGGCGTAACTGCCGTAGACGCGCCCACGCAAAGTCTTTTTCACATCGGGCAATCCGACGGTGATGTCACTGCCGTCGCTGCCTCGTCCGTTGTCGATGCGCAGGCCATAACCAATCCGTAACTTGTCGCTGCGAAACAGGTCACGGGTCGCTCCAGCACCGGGGCCGGTGGCGACCACCTCGTTGCCGAAACCCATCAGGGCGGCGCTGCCGGATGTGGCCAAGCGCCATTTGCCCCAGCGCACGGCCCACAGCGGTTTGATGCCGGTGCTGTTGCGCGCCGCCCCCCAATACTCGGGGCCGCTGCTGACGCTGACACCGAGCAGATAGCGGAAGTCGTCATCGACCGCCGGCGGCGCAACGGACGCGGGCTGAGTGGCCGGCTCGGTTTGTGCTAATTCCGTAGTTTGTGCACTTGGCTCGGTTTGAGCGCTCTGCGCCCAGGCTGTGTCGACAAGGCCCAGCGCCGTAGCGCCGAGCAGGAAAGCAGTGAGAGAAAATCGCATGACAGCAGCTTAGCAGTGGCCGCGCGCGGTGCGGCTGACCGGGCTCAGTTGAGCGGGCGCAACAGTGGCCGCAACTCTTTCAGCATGTCGGTCACGATGGCGCTGAGGTCGTAGCGCAAGCGCCAGCCCCAATCAAGGGTGGCTGCGCTGTCGTCGATGCGCTGCGGCCAGCTGGCGGCAATCGCCTGGCGGAAGTCGGGGGCGTAACTGATCTCGAAAGCGGGCAGCTGCTTGGCTATTTCGGCGGCAATTTCGCGCGGCGTGAAGCTGACACCGGCCAAGTTGTAGCTGCCGCGCTGCTTGATCGCGCTGGCAGGCGCTTCCATCAGCTCAAGGGTGGCGCGCAGGGCGTCGGGCATATACATCATCGGCAACGCCTGCTCCTGGGCCAGGAAACAGCTGTAGCGGCCGTCTTTCAAGGCGGCGTGGAAGATCTCGACCGCGTAATCGGTGGTGCCGCCGCCGGGTGCGGTCTTGTAGCTGATCAGGCCGGGGAAGCGCAGGCTGCGCACATCGACGCCGTGCTTGGCGTGGTACCAGGCGCACCAACGTTCACCGGCCAGTTTGGAGATGCCGTACACCGTGGTGGGGTCCATCGTGCAGGTCTGCGGCGTATCCAGCACCGGGGTGGACGGGCCGAAGGCCGCAATCGAGCTGGGCCAGAAGATGCGCTCCAGCTGCTGCACCCGGGCCAGCTCCAGCACGTTGAGCAGGCCCTTCATGTTCAAGTCCCAGGCCCACATCGGATGCTGCTCGCCGGTGGCCGACAGTGCTGCCGCCAGGTGATAGATCTGCGTGATGCCGTGGCGCTTGACGACGCTGGCGAGCGCAGCGGCGTCGGTCACGTCGAGCATTTCGTGGGCCAACTGAGGCACCCGGCCTTGCGGTGCTAGGTCGCTGGTGACGACCGCGTCGTTGCCATGCTGCAGCGCCAGCGCTTGGGCCAGTTCAGAGCCGATCTGGCCGTTCGCGCCGATGATCAAAATCCTGCTCATATTCAACCTTTGATCAAGCCGAGCTCAAGGCCGGCCTGGGTGAAGGCGGCCACGGCTTTTTCGAGATGAATCCGTTCATGACCGGCGGAGATTTGCACGCGGATGCGTGCCTGCCCCTTGGGCACGACGGGGAAGAAAAACCCGACCGCGTAAACGCCCAGCTCCAGCAGTCGGGCGCTCAATTGCTGGGCGAGCGCGGCGTCGTACACCATGATGGGCACAATGGGGTGGGTGCCCGGCTTGATCTCGAAGCCGGCCGCCTGAATTGCGGCGCGGAAGTAGGCGGTGTTGGCTTCGAGCTTGTCGCGCAGGGCGGTCGAGCTTTCCAGCAGGTCCAGCACCGCAATCGAGGCGCCGACGATGCTGGGGGCCACCGTGTTGGAGAACAGATAAGGGCGCGAACGCTGGCGCAGCATCTCGATCACTTCCCGGCGGCCGCTGGTGAAGCCGCCCGAGGCACCGCCCAAGGCCTTGCCCAGCGTGCCGGTGATGAGGTCGATCTGGCCGAACACGTTGCGGTATTCATGCGTACCGCGGCCGGTTTTGCCCAGAAAACCGCTGGCGTGGCATTCGTCGATGCCGAGCAAAGCGCCGTAGCGGTCGGTGATCGCGCGGATTTCATCCAGCTTGGCAATGGTGCCGTCCATCGAAAACACGCCGTCGGTGAAGACCAGGGTGAAGCGGGCACCGGCCGCCTTGGCTTCTTCCAGGCAGCGCACCAGGTCGGCCATGTCGTTGTGCTTGTAGCGGTAGCGGCTGGCCTTGCACAGGCGAATGCCGTCGATGATGGAAGCGTGGTTCAGCTCGTCGCTGATGACGGCGTCCTGCTCGCCCAGCAGCGGCTCGAACAGGCCGCCGTTGGCGTCGAAGGCGGCGGCGTAAAGAATGGTGTCCTCGGTACCGAGGAAGCGGCTCAGGCGCTGCTCCAGCGTCTTGTGCAGATCTTGCGTGCCGCAAATGAAGCGCACCGAAGAAAGGCCGTAGCCGTGGGTGCGCAAGGCTTCATGCGCGGCTTCGATCACGGCCGGGTGCGAGGACAGGCCCAGATAGTTGTTGGCACATAAGTTGAGCACCTCGCGCCCGTCGGCCAAGCGCACCAAGGCGCTTTGCGGCCCGCTGATGATGCGTTCGCTCTTGTACAGACCGGCCGCGCGAATCGCTTGCAGCTCTTGGGTCAGATGCGCATAGAAATCTTGGGCTGAACTCATGGTCGGGCTCCTGGTGCACAATTCGGTGAAAACACAATAAAAACTATTTTGTTCGATATATCGAACAAGAATGCAGTATCCAGGATTTATTTTTCAAGGTCAAGAACCATGGCAACAACTGCAACAGCGCTTTCACTCCACGAGCCTCCCAAGGTGGGTGCCACTTTGCAGGCGCTGCGGCAGGGCCAGGGCTTGTCGTTGGACGAGTTGTCGCGGCGCGCCGGCGTTTCAAAATCGATGTTGTCGCAGATCGAGCGTAACTTGGCCAACCCGACGGTGGCGGTGGTGTGGCGATTGGCGAATGCGCTGCGCGTCGAGTTGGCTGAGCTGTTGGGGGGCGAACGCGCCAGCGCGCCGGTGATAGAAACCGTCGCCGCCCACTCCACCCCAAGTATGAGCAGCCCGGACGGACTGTGCCAATTGCGCATCCTCGGCCCGATTGATCTGGCCGGGCAGTTCGAGTGGTATCAGCTGACAATTCAACCCGGTGGTGCGCTGGAATCGGCCGCGCATGAGCCCGGTTCGCGCGAACATCTGAGCGTGCTCAGCGGCAGCCTGGAAGTCAGCGCCGCCGGCACCAGCCAGCGCTTGGTCGCGGGTGAAACCGCCCGCTATGCGGCCGACGGTCCGCATGCGATTCGACATCTGGCTGCGGCGGACGGCAGCCCGAACCAAGCGGCGGTGGCCTTGCTGGTGGTGCTACACCCGTAGCAAATCGGCCAGCGACAAGCGCTCCCACTGGCTGCGCTGCCACAGTGGGGCCAGGCCGGTACTGCGCGTCGCCAACAGGGATTGCAGCAGCGGGTGAGCCGGGGTCTGCTCCGGCACGCACAAGAGCACGAGCCGCTGAGCACCGGCTTCTTCGAGGCGGCCGAGCCAATTCAGGGCCGCCAACTGGTCGGTCACCGGCTCCAATTGCAGCGGGTCCACCCGCAGCCGGGCGGCCAGCGCCAAGCTGCTCAAACCGCCCTCGCCGAGCTGCTGGCTGACCTGCAACTCGCGCAACACATCAAGCGCCAACTCCAGACTCAAACCGGGTGCTTCGGGCCGGCGCAGCATGCCGCTGCCCAAGCTGGGCGCATTCGCCGCCAACAGGGCCCCCAGCAAGACGATGACCCAACCCAGGTAGAGCCAGATCAGAAAAATCGGCACGGTCGCAAAGGCGCCGTACAAGGTAGAGAAGGTCGGCACCTGCTGCATATACCAAGCAAGCCCGGATTTGGCAGCGGTGATGCCCAGCGCCACGAACACCCCGCCGAGCCAGGCATGGCGCCAGCGCACATCGGTGTTGGGCACAAAGTGGAACAGCCCGGCAAACGCGGCCGACAGCACCACGAATTCCACCGAGCTGAACAAAAAGGCCAGCGGCTGCGGCATATTGCTGACCAAGCCCTGACCGGCCGATATGGCCAGACTGGTCAACGTCAAGCTGCCGCCCAACAACAAGGGGCCGAGCGTCAAAGCGGCCCAATAGACCAGCACGCGCTGCGCAATCGGGCGCGGCCGCTGCACCCGCCAGATCGAGTTCAAGGTGCGGTCGATGGTCAGCATCAGCGCCAAGGCAGTGAACCCCAGCAGCACCAGGCCGACCGAGCCCAGCTTGTTGGCCTTGGCCGCAAACTGGGTCAGCGCGCCCAACACCGGGCGGGCAATATTGTCGGGAATCAGGCTTTTGAGAAAGTACTTCTCCAGCGCCACCTGGAAGCTTGAAAAGATCGGAAAGGCGGTGAACAGCGCCAGCATCACCGTCAGCAAGGGCACCAGCGAGATCAGCGTGGTGAAGGTCAGGCTGCCGGCGGTGAGCCCGAGGTGGCCCTCGCGGAAGCGGCTGCGCAAACTCAACACGGTTCGCTGCCAAGGCCAATTGCGCAGCGCGGTGAAAAACTGCTGGGTGACGAGGCCGAGTTCGGCTCGGGCTGAAGAGGGGGTTCGCATGCTGGCTATGATGCCAGCATGTCATCTCCCACCCCGTCGCCTGCCGCAGCTTCAGCGCGCCCAGCCTCCCCAGCCGACGCACTTTCCGGCCCTGCAACGCCCCCCGCTTCCGACGCCGCCGCACTCCCCTTGCGCAGCCAGGCCAGCGCGCGCGAACACCTGTCGCGCAACTTGGCGCTCGGTGCGCTGATCGCCTTGTTCGTGCTCTGCTTGGCCTGGGAGCTCTGGCTGGCCCCCACCGGCCAAGGCACCTTGGCCATCAAGGCCCTGCCCTTGCTGTTGCCGATGTTGGGGCTGTGGCGCTACCGCCTTTACACCTTCCGCTGGCTCAGTCTGATGATCTGGCTCTACTTTGCCGAAGGCACCGTACGCGCCACCAGCGAGAGCGGTGCGGCCGTCTGGCTCGGCAGCCTCGAAGTGCTGCTGAGCGTGCTGATCTTCGTCGCTTGCGCGCTGCAAGTGCGGCAGCGCCTGGCCGCCGCCAAAGCACCCTGACTCCGTGAATCACAGCAGCCCGCTCGACCCGCAGACCAGCGCCGCACTGTTGCAAGCGCTGCACACGCTGCTCGGCGATGCCGGGCTGCTGCAGGGCGGCGATCTGTCGGCCTACGAGCTGGACTGGCGAAAACGTTATGTCGGCCGGGCTTTGGCAGTGGCGCGGCCGGCCACCACCGAGCAGGTGGCCGGCGTGGTGCGTTTATGTGCCGCGCATGGCGTCAGCCTGGTGCCGCAGGGCGGCAATACCGGCTTGGTCGGCGGTTCGACGCCGGACGCCAGCGGACGCCAAATTCTGCTCAGCCTGAGCCGCATGAACCAGGTGCGAGCGATCGATGAAGCCAACCTGACGATGACGGTGGACGCCGGCTGCATCTTGCAAGCCGTGCAGGAGGCGGCCGCTCAGCAAGGCTTGCTGTTCCCCTTGAGCTTGGCGGCCGAGGGCAGCTGCACGATAGGCGGCAACTTGGCCAGCAATGCCGGCGGCACACAGGTGTTGCGCTACGGCAATGCGCGCGACTTGTGCCTGGGGCTGGAGGTGGTCACCGCCAGCGGCGAGATCTGGGACGGTTTGTCCGGCCTGCGCAAGGACAACACCGGCTACGACCTGCGTCACCTGATCATCGGCAGCGAAGGCACGCTGGCCATCATCACTGCGGCCACCTTGAAGCTCTACCCGAAACCGGTGGCGCAAATGACGGCACTGGCTACCTGCGACAGCTTGGACGCAGCGCTGCAATTGCTGATGTTGGCGCGCGTGCAGACCGGCTCGGGCTTGACCGCTTTCGAGGTGATGAACGAGTTTTCGCTCGGCTTGGTGCGCCGGCATTTCCCGCAGTTGCAACAGCCACTGCCTGCTGCGGCCTGGACCGTCCTGCTGGAGTTGTCCGACGCCGAGTCGGAAGCACATGCGCGCGGTTTGTTCGAAGGTTTGCTGGAGGCCGCGCTGGAGGCCGGGTTGATCACCGATGCGGCGGTGGCTGAGAGCCTGCCGCAATCACGCGGGCTTTGGCATTTGCGCGAATCGATTCCGCTCGCGCAAGGCCTGGAGGGGCTCAACATCAAGCACGACATCGCCCTGCCCGTCTCGGCGATTCCGGCCTTTGTGGCCAGCACCGATGCGGCACTGGCGCTGGCTTTTCCCGGCATCCGCATGGTCGATTTCGGCCACCTGGGTGACGGCAACCTGCACTACAACGTGCAAGCGCCCGAAGACATGGCAGCGGCGGACTTTTTGGCCCGGCATGAGCCCGCCATCAACCGCATCGTCTACGACGCCGTGACGGCGCTGGGCGGCTCAATCTCCGCAGAGCACGGCATCGGGCAGCTTAAACGCGCCGACTTGGCCGAGCGCAAAAGCCCGGTCGCCCTTGGTCTGATGCGGGCCATCAAGCAAGCGCTGGACCCCCAAGCCCTGCTCAACCCCGGCCGCGTCATCAGCTGACCCGGTACCAGCCTCCTGGATCGCCGGCGGTAAAGAAGCACGATCCGCCGCCCTGTTGTCCGGGGTGAGGGAGCAAACGCCCTGCTGGGCTGAGCCCGCGAATACGCCGCTTCTTCGCAAACGCTTGATCCAGCGAGCTAGCGCCAGGGACCGGCCGCCTGCAGAAAGGGTGCCACAGCCGGCCGCACGCGGGCCACGATCCGCCCTACGGCGACCGGGCCAAGCTGTGCGGAGCCGGCAAACACGCCGTTGCTCCCGCAAACACCGAGTGCCGCCAAGTACTGACAGGGGGCGGCCTCATGCAAAACGGGTGCCACAGCCGTCCGCAAGCGGGTCACGACCCACCCTGCCTTATTCACCACCTCGTGCAAAACGACGCTGAGCTGAGTAAATTTTTATCATTTTTACTGAATGGAGTTGAAAAAACTCTTTGAATCAGGCGCTTCGCCCTGCGAACGAGGGTTGCTCAAGAGCAGGCGTCTGCAGCTCCAAGACTCATGAAAAGGACGATGTCGAGTCAACTTGGCGTGCTCCATGCGTACAAAAGAGTAAAAAAGTCGCATAAAAAGAAAAAAATGGCGAGGGACTCCCCTGAATGAGGGGGGTCAAATCGCTACAAATTTGACTCAAATGATAAAAGCGTTAATAAGATAGCGACATCTGATCCAAGTGACAAATTATTCACCGGGTTCAAGAAACGATTGGTGCGCTGATAAGTCGTGGTTGGCCGCAAGGTCCGCGCCGGGAATGGCGCAAGAAGGAGCACCCGGCATCGTTGCGATCAATGCAGCTCGATATTGCGATTCGTGGAAAATTCACAGTATTTGCATAAATATTTTTCAAAACTTGTTAAGTTTTTTAAATTCAATCAGAAGCTTCTATTTTAAGGAAATTTAAATATTAACGGATTACAATTTCGCCGCTTTTATTTTTCAAAAAGTTTAATCTTAAATTAATATTAAATATTGCCTTCAAAAACTAGAAAACTTTGAATTTTCACTATGCAGCAAATATCTGTAAATAATAAATTTACAGCGGCGCTCGTTAAAAATTCACACATTCAATCGTTTCTAATTTTCCAAATCAATAAACAAAGTAAAAATATCAACATCAAAAGTGCTGGCCTCTTGAACAGCCAGCCAACCAATTCAATCCTTCCACTGCGTCTGCCGAGCGCAACCACCGTCTTCAGGAGCTACCCCATGATTCCCTCGAAAAACGTCGATTACAAACTTCAACGTGAATCCTCCCGCCAGTGGCGCATGGTCGTCACCGCCATGGCCCAAGAGTTCACCAGCGACACCCCTTACGGCAGCGCCAACGACTTTGGACAGCGGGTCGGTGCCAATTACGCAGTCCAAGCGGCGTTGCCCGCATGCAGCAGCTTGCGTGACCTGGAGACGGCCATCAGCAACCGGTGGCAGAGCATGGACTGGGGCTGGATCAACCTAGACGACCGCGGCAAGAACCTGCTGATCGTCCACCACGGTGCCGGCAATGGTCAGTTCGCCGCAGGCGCGTTCGGCGCGGACGCACAGGTTTGGCTGGCTACCTTCCTGAGCGGCGTCTACCAACAGTGGTTGTCCAGCCTCGGTGCCGGTCAAGACCTGCGGGTCAAGCAGATTTCACCGATTGACGAGTTCGGCACCCTCGAATTCGAACTCAGCCGCTGACCCAGCGGATCGCCCCGGAGCCCAACTACCGCGCTCCACCTTCCAGTTCAAAGCAGGAGAATTCAATGACTATTTCAACCGATATCCAGGGTCTTCAAGAAATCATTGGTACGAGTTTCGGCGATTACCATGAAATCGTCAGCGATGAAAAGTCTGTCAATTGCCAAGCGCGCTGGCCGCTCCTCGCACAAACCCACTCCACTTTGACGGGCATCGTTGCGGTCAATCCTTCGGTATTGAAGATGCGCGGCCGCACGGATAACTTCAAAACCGCACCAATTCTCGCCATCGCGCCCTCAACTGGTGCTGAAATTAATATTTCAGTGCATACCGAGCCGGTTATTCATAGTGCGGCCAGCGTGCCAAACCCTGTGCGTTCGACGCCGGTCAAGTTGGCCATCGCAGCCGGCTCCCGGTTCGCAGCGAAGCGTGCAAAACAAGGCTTCGCGGCTCCGGCTCAACTGATCCAAACCGCGCCCGTGGCGTCCCCACGGCAACTGGTGGGCACCACCCGAGTATCGGCAAACCCTGCCTTGCCAGTGCTGACGCAAGTATTCGTGCGCCCTGCGCCCAGCTCCGTACGGCCATTTCCGGACAGTACCAAAACAGTGGTGGCGGTCGGAATAAGTGAACTATCCGACTTGTTCAGGCGTCTTGAAGCGCCAGAGACCAAGTCCTTCGCATTCACCCGCTAAGCACTGTTTAAGAAGAGAAAAATCATCATGAAAATCATTTCCATTGTTTCGGCCAAGGGCGGCGTCGGCAAAACGACACTCAGTGCGAATCTGGCCATTGCCTTGGCCCGCAGCGGTGTGCCGGTCTTGGTGATTGACCTCGATCCGCAAGATGCATTGCGCCTGCACTTCAGCGCCAGCTCCACGGCAACGCAAGGCTTGGCTCGGGCCGCGTTGGCCGGGGTGACTTGGCAGGACGCCATGCTGAACACCAGCAGTGGCTGCCGGTTGCTGCCGTATGGCAGCGCCAAGGAGTCCGAGCGCATGGACTTTGAACAGATGTTGCGAGATCACCCGCGGCAGCTGCGCGAGAGCATTGCTCGGCTCAATTTGCCCACCGATACGGTGGTCATTCTGGACACGCCGCCGGGTCCGTCCGTCTACCTGAGCCAAGCGCTGACGGCCAGCAACACTGTGCTGATCGCCTTGCTGTCGGATGCGGCGTCCTACGCCACGCTGCCCTTGATGCACAGCTTGCTGCAACAGTACTGCCTGAACCGGCCGGGCTTTGACAACTACGCCTACTTGGTCAACCAGGTCGACAATTCGCGGCAACTGAACAGCGACGTCGAACACTTGATGCGCATGCAGTTCGGCGCGCGCGCGCTGCCCCTGGTCCACCAGGATCAGGCCATTCCTGAAGCGATGGCGTGCAATCAGTTTGTCGGTGATTACGACCCGCTGTGCCGTGCGGCTCAAGACATGAAAGCCGTCTGCGCTCAGGTGCTGGATCTGATCCGACTCAACGACCGAGTGGCTGCATGAAAGACGGCGTCGCAGCAACCCCGCCCAAGCCGGCGGGCCGACCGGCCGCCGAGCAGGCCGCCTGGATGTTCGATAAGCCTCCCGTCCATCGCTGGCCGGCCAAGCCGCCGCTGATGGCGCTGGGTGTGATCTTGGCCGCGCTGGTGTCTGGCCTGGTGATCACGGTGCCGTTAGAGGCTCCCGAGCAATTCGGCTTTGGCCTGCTGACGCTGTTGGCGGCCCTTTGGATACGCCGCTCGGTCAAAGGCCAGTTGGGTTCGATGTTCTTGATTGCCCTGTCGGTCACCGGGTCCTTGCGCTATATGTACTGGCGCTTGGACAACACCTTGGACTTCAACAATGTGATCGGTGCGGTGCTGGGCTGGGGCTTGGTACTGGCCGAGCTTTACGCGCTGACGATTCTGCTGCTGGGCTATGTGCAGACTGCCATGCCGATGCGCCGTCAACCGATGCCGTTGCCATCCGACCGCAGCCTGTGGCCCACCATCGATGTGTTCATCCCGACGTACAACGAGCCGCTCGACGTAGTGCGCGGCACCGTGCTGGCGGCCCAATCGATGGACTGGCCGATCGACAAATTACGCGTCTATGTGCTGGATGACGGCCGCCGCGAAGAATTCAAGCAATTCAGCGCCGCTGCGGGCGTCACCTACTTCACCCGCGACGACAACAAACATGCCAAGGCCGGCAATCTGAATGCCGCGCTGGCTCGCAGCGACGGGGAGTTCGTGGCGATTTTTGACTGCGACCACGTGCCGGTGCGCTCTTTCCTGCAATTGACCGTCGGAGCGTTTCTCCACGACGTCAAGCTGGCCATGTTGCAGACACCTCACTTCTTCTTCTCCGCCGACCCGTTCGAGCGCAATCTGGACACCTTCCGGGTCGTGCCCAACGAAGCCGAGCTGTTCTACGGCTTGGTGCAGAGCGGCAATGACCTCTGGAATGCCTCGTTCTTTTGCGGCTCTTGCGCGGTGTTGCGCCGGGCTCCGCTGATGGAAGTGGGCGGCATTGCGGTTGAAACCGTGACAGAAGACGCCCACACCTCGCTGAAGATGAGCCGCAAGGGC
>CANFYD010000028.1 GCA_947450745.1 Burkholderiales bacterium | reverse complement strand
TAGCGAGCAACTGCGCTCGCACCTGCCGGTTCAATTGAATTACAGCGGTGGCACCGTGCAGGCGCTGGGCTTCGAGTACGACCATTTGCGCGGCCTGTTGAGCTTTACCGGCCACACTACCGGCCGTTTCGATGCGCCCATTAAAAAGGCGAGCTCCAAGTGACAGAACTGCTCTACATCACCGGGGCTTCCAGCGGCATCGGGCAAGCGCTGGCCCTGCATTACTACCGTTCGGGTTGGCGCTTGGCCCTGGTGGCCCGGCGCACCGCTGAAATGCATGACTGGGCGAAGTCTCAGCAATTGGACCCGCAGCGCTACGCCGTTTATGAAGCCGATGTACGCGATGTGGAAACCATCACCCGGGCCGGCCAGCAGTGCATGGCCGCCCAAGGCCTGCCCGCTGTGGTGATTGCCAATGCCGGCATCAGCGTCGGCATCGACAGCGCCATCAACGAAGACCTGGAAGTGATGCGGCGGGTTTATGCCACCAACAACATCGGCTTGGCCGCCACCTTCCAGCCCTTCATCACGCCGATGCTGGAGCGCGGCAGCGGGGCGCTGGTGGGCATTGCCAGCGTGGCGGGCATACGAGGCTTGCCGGGCCATGCCGCTTATTGCTCCAGCAAGGCGGCCGTCATCAGCTATTGCGAAAGCCTGCGCGGCGAATGCCGGCCGTTTGGCGTCAAAGTGGTGACGATTGCACCGGGCTATATCGACACGCCGCTGACCCGCCAGAACCGCTACGACATGCCCTTCCTGATGCAGCCGGACGACTTTGCCGCCCGCGCCTTCAAGGCGATCGCTGCCGGGGCGAGCTTTCGCGTCATTCCCTGGCAGATGGGCTGGGTGGCGCGCATTTTGCGGCTGCTGCCCAACGCGCTGTTTGATCGTCTGCTGAGTGGCCGGCCCAGAAAGCACCGGCAGGCCGAGTAAGTAGGGGCCTGAGCCTGCGTGAGTGGTGAGTGAAAATAGAAAAAAGCACCCGAAGGTGCCTTTTTGTTGTACGAGAGTCAGGGCTGATTAATAGCCGCCGCCACCCGAACGGCCACCGCCGCCGCCGCCGTAGCCGCCGCCACCGCCGGAACGGCCACCGCCGCCGCCGCCGTAACCGCCGCCACCACCACTGCCGCCGCCGCCGAAGCCGCCGCCGCCTGAACGGCCACCACCGCCGCCGCCGAAGCCGCCGCCACCGCCGCTAGGACGGCCACCGCCGCCACCGCCGCCGCCGTAACCACCACCACCGCCGCCGCCGAAGCCGCCGCCACCTGAACGACCGCCGCCGCCGCCGAAGCCGCCCGGACGCTCTTCACGAGGACGAGCTTCGTTGACCACAATGGCCCGGCCGTCGACGTCTTGACCGTTCATGCCGTTGATGGCGCTTTGCGCCTCAGCGTCAGAGCCCATTTCCACAAAGCCGAAGCCCTTGGAACGGCCAGTGTCACGGTCCATCATGACTTTTGCAGAAGTCACTTGACCAAATTGCGAGAACGCTTCTTGCAATGTCTCATCACGCACGCTGTAGGCAAGGTTGCCGACGTAAAGCTTGTTTCCCATGGGGAAGCCCTTTCAAATACCAAAAAAAACCATGTGGAGCTTAAACCCATCGTGAACCATTCAAGCGAAGGTGCGGCTGCCAAACACAGGTACACGATTATGGGCGATTGGTCTAACCGTGCACGCTAACTCAGGGCTAAATGTTGTTTTTAGGAGTTAGAAAAAACCCTAGCGCACGCGCCATGCGAACTGCGGGTGCGCTCTTGTCCGGCGTTGGTATTACAGCCACTCAGAGGCGCTGGCTATGATCGCCGCCATGCCCCAAAAACTCTCCCTCCACGCCCTCAACCGGGTCTTCGCCAGCTTGGACGCGCCGCGCAACGGCCAAGCGTTCTATGCCTTGTTGAGCAGTTTTTGTTTGGCCGGTTTGATGCTGGCCTCGGCCGAATCGGCGCTGGCCCGCAGTGACACGCTGTGGGGCGTGGTCTGGGCGGCCTTGGGCTTGATCAGCGCCTTCCTTGGCGTCAACACCACCGGCTTGCTGTTGATGGATCAAGCACGTGGCCGGCCGGTGCGCGATGTGGTGGATGCCTTCAGCAGCGCCCTGCGCAGCGCGCCGAAGATTTTGCTGTGTCTGCTGATGTTGCTGGTGGCCGTGGCGCTGGCGCTGGGTGCGTTGCTGGGCTTGTTGTGGTTGGTGCGGCTGCCCTGGGTCGGCGCGCCGCTCTTCGTGTTGCTGGTGCCGGTGGGCGTGGTGTTCCTGGGCGTGACGGCCTTCAGCGGCTTGGTGCTGGTGGGGCCGCTGACTGGGCCGTCCGTGTGGGCCGGCAACAGTGCGCTGAAGACGGCGCGGATGTTGCTGCGGCAGTTGCGCCACGGCGCGCTGGAGGCGGCGGCCTTGATGGCGGCGGTGTTTCTGGTGACCGGCTTGGTCAGCGCGGCGGTCAGCTTTGTGGTCATCACCGGCGGGCGGGCGCTGGCCTTTTTGACGGTCTGGCTGCTCGGTATCGATGTACCGGCCCAACAGTTGATGGCCGGGCTGTTCGGCTACGGTCTGCGCAGCATGGGCGCGGCCGGTGCGCCGGTGGCCGCCACTCCGCTGGGCATGGCGGCCCTGGTCGGCGGCGGTGCGGTGTTTGCCGTGGCGCTGGTCTTGCCCACGCTGGTCTATTTGCGCGGCTGCTGTGCCGCCTACCTGGCTTTGCAGGACGCGTCATCCGACGAAGCATCCCTCTGATGTCGAACTTGGCTGCGTCCAATTTGCCCGAGCTGAGGATTGCCAGCCTGGTGCCCAGCATCACCGAGCTGCTGATCGCACTGGGCTTGCGGCCCTATTTGGTGGCGCGCACCGGTTATTGCATTCATCCAGCCGAGGCGGTGCGCGAGGTGCCCAAGGTCGGCGGCACCAAGGACGTGAACTTGGCCAAGCTTCGCCGTTTGGCACCGACGCATGTGATCGTCAATGTGGACGAAAACCGGCTGGAGACGGTGGCGGCGCTGCGCGAGTTTGTGCCCCATATCGTCGTCACCCATCCGCAAGGGCCGGCCGACAACCGGCAGTTGCTGGCCCAGATGCTGGACTGTTTTGGTGCGGTGCCGGGGCTGGCCGAGCGCTGTGCCGTTTTGGCCGCCGAGCTGGAGCAGGCCTTGCAGCGCTGCCGCAGCCAGGCTTGGCCAGAGCAACGCGTGCTGTATCTGATCTGGCGCGAGCCCTGGATGACGGTGGCGCGCGACACCTATATCGCCCGCATGCTGGCCGAAGTGGGCTGGCAAAGCTGGCCGGCGCTGGAGGGCGGGGCCAGCGGGGCCGGTCGCTATCCGGCGCTGCAAGGCGATGAGCCCTGGCTGGCGGGCATTGACAAGGTCTTGCTCAGCACCGAACCGTACAGCTTCAACGCCACGCATCTGGCGCTGGCGCAAGCGCTTTGCCCGGCCGCCTCGGTGAAATTGATCGATGGCGAACTGCTGAGTTGGTACGGCCCGCGTGCGGCGGCGGGGCTGGACTATCTGCGCGAGTTGGCTGGGGCCTGCAGGTCGGATTGAGCTTTGCGGGTTGCTGAGGAGCTGCCATTGCGGCGCAGGTTTCGATCCCGCCCCACAATCCCCACCTATGGAAATTTACAAACCCCTCGTCGCCTTGCTCGCCATCGTCAATCCGGTCGGCGTCGTGCCATTTTTCATCCACTTCACCGGCAACCTGACGCGGGCGCAGCGCCGACACACGATTGGCGTCAGCTCGTTCACCGCCTTTGTCGTCATCGCCATGAGTGCGCTGTTCGGCTTGAAGTTGATCGAGTTCTTCGGCATTTCGCTGGCCTCCTTCCAGGTGGGCGGGGGCACGCTGCTGTTGATCAGCTCGCTGCAAATGCTGAATGCCAAACCGGCCGAAGTGCAGCCCGACAACGTCTCGGACGCCGCCAGCAAGGCCGATGCCGGGGCCAGCATCGCCGTCGTGCCGCTGACGATTCCGCTGCTGACCGGCCCGGCGACGATTTCCACCATGGTCATTTACGCCGAGAAAACCCGCCACTGGTGGGAGTTGGCCGTGCTGGTCGGCTACGGCGTGGTGGTCGGCTTGGTCACCTACGCGGTGTTTTCTGCCTCGGGCAAGATTTCGCGCGCCCTGGGGCAAACCGGCATCAACATCATGACCCGCCTGATGGGCCTGATCCTGGCGGCGCTGGCTGTTGAGCTGCTGGCCGACGGCTTGATCAAGCTGTTCCCGGTGCTGGGCGGCCACCTGATCCGCTGACCCAGCTTCAGCGCACTGGCGCGGCAAGCGGCGCGCAAGCTTGTGGCCGCAAAATCGAAAAAAACGAAGGATCCCCGAGACATGTTCGACTACATCATCGTCGGTGCCGGCACCGCCGGTTGCCTGCTGGCCAACCGCCTGTCCGCCGACCCGAGCAAGCGCGTGCTGCTGTTGGAAGCCGGCGGCAAAGACGACTACCACTGGATCCACATCCCGGTCGGTTATCTCTACTGCATCGGCAACCCGCGCACCGATTGGCTCTACCAAACCGAGGCCGAAGCCGGCTTGAACGGCCGCAGCCTGCGCTACCCGCGCGGCAAGGTGCTGGGCGGCAGCTCCAGCATCAACGGCATGATCTATATGCGCGGCCAGTCGCGCGACTACGACGGCTGGGCGGCGGCCACGGCCGACGCCTCCTGGAGCTGGGACGCCAGCCTGCCCTACTTCAAAAAGCATGAAAACCATTGGCGGCTCGATGTCGTCAAGGACAAAGTCGCCGCTGCCGTGCCGAACGCGTTCAAGGCCGTCCACGGCCACGGCGGCGAATGGCGGGTCGAGAGGCAGCGCTTGCGCTGGGATGTGCTGGATGCCTTTGCCCAAGCTGCCACCCAAGCCGGCATCCCCGCCACCGACGACTTCAACCAGGGCACGAACGAAGGCGTCGGCTATTTCGAGGTCAACCAAAAAGCTGGCTTGCGCTGGAACACGGCCAAGGCCTTTTTGCGGCCCATCTGCTATGCCCGCAGCAACTTCGAGCTGTGGACCGGAGCCAACGTCCAGCAACTGACGCTGGAGCGCGTCGACGGGCAATTGCGCTGCACCGGAGCCCAGGTGCTGACACCGAACCGCTTGGAGCAGGTCAAGCTGAACCCGGGCGGTGAAATGCTGTTGGCGGCCGGTGCGATTGGCTCGCCGCAAATCCTGCAGCTGTCTGGCCTGGGCCCGGCCGCGCTGTTGCAACAGCACGGCATCACCGTGCAGCAGCACCTGCCTGGCGTGGGCGGCAATTTGCAGGATCATTTGCAGATTCGCGCGGTCTTCAAGGTGGAGGGCACAAAAACGCTGAACACGCTGGCCAACAGCTTGTGGGGCAAGGCCAAGATCGGCCTGGAATACGCGCTCAAGCGCAGCGGGCCGATGAGCATGGCGCCGTCGCAACTGGGTGCTTTTGCGCGCAGCGGGCCGGACAAAGCCTGGCCCGATCTGGAATATCACGTGCAGCCCTTGTCGCTCGATGCTTTTGGCGAACCGCTGCACGGCTTCAACGCCTTCACCGCCAGCGTCTGCAACCTGAACCCGAGCAGCCGCGGCACGGTGCAGATCCGCTCCAGCGATGCGGCTCAAGCCCCGGCCATCGCGCCGAACTACCTCAGCACCGAGGAAGACCGCCGCATCGCCGCCGCCAGCCTGCGCCTGACCCGTCGCATCGTCGCGCAACCGGCGCTGGCTGCGTTCAAACCGGTGGAATACAAGCCGGGTTCGCAGTTCGAAAGCGACGCAGACCTGGCGCGCTTGGCCGGCGACATCGCCACCACCATCTTCCACCCGGTCGGCACTTGCAAGATGGGCCGCGCCGATGACGACACGGCCGTGGTGGACAGCCATTTGCGCGTGCGCGGCGTGGCCGGTCTGCGCGTCGTCGACGCCAGCGTGATGCCCACCATCACCAGTGGCAACACCAATTCACCGACGCTGATGATTGCGGAGCGGGCGGCGGCCTGGTTGATCGCAGGGGATTGAGGAGGGTGAGAACTTTTTACTGCGCGGCCGCCATGCGTCGTTGGCCGAATGCTCGGAATCCTCACGTACCTGAAGTACGCTCCGGTTCCTGCGCTTCGTCCGCCTAGCCTGACGACCGCTCGCTACAAAAGTTCTCACCCTCTTGCAGCGACCGCTAGCTCAGTGCTCCGACGATTCAGTCGCTTTCGCTGCTGAAGCGCTGCTCCAGGTAGGCCAACAGGGTGCGTATCGTCTGCGCCTCGCCGCCGACCGGGCGGCCTGGGCGGGGGGCGTCGTTCCAGGCGAACAGGTCGATGTGCAGCCAGTCCTGGTTCTCGGGCACGAAATACTCCAGGAACAGCGCCGCCGTGATGGCCCCGCCCAGCGGCGTGCGGCCGGTGTTGACGATGTCACCGATCGAGCTTTCGATATTGACCTGGTACGGTGCCCACAGCGGCAGATGCCACAGCGGGTCGTCCAGCTTCATTCCCAAGTCGACCAGGTCGCGGGCGGTGTCGAAATGCTTGCTGAACAGCGCCGGCAGTTGCGCGCCCAACGCCACCCGTGCCGCGCCGGTCAGCGTGGCCAGGTCGATGATCAGCTCGGGCTGGCCTTCCGAGGCGTAGGCCAAGGCATCGCTCAAGACCACACGGCCTTCGGCATCGGTGTTGCCGATTTCGATGTGCAAGCCTTTGCGCGTGGCGATCACATCGCCAGGCCGGTAGGCGTTGCCGGCAATCGAGTTTTCCACCGCTGGAATCAGCACTTGCAGGCGCACCGGCAGCTTGAAGGCCATGATCAACGCGGCCAGCCCGAGCGCGTTGGCGGCACCGCCCATGTCCTTTTTCATCTGGCGCATGCCGTCGCCGCCCTTGATGTTGAGGCCGCCGGTGTCGAAGCAAACGCCCTTGCCGACCAGCGACAGCAGCGGTGCGCCGGCCTTGCCCCAAGTGATTTCGATCAAGCGCGGCGCGCGCGTGGAGGCGCGGCCGACCGCATGAATAGCCGGGAAGTTCTGCTTCAGCAGGTCGTCGCCGACGATTTGCTTGAACTTGGCACCATGTTGCAGCGCCACCATTTGCGCGGCGCGGGCCAATTCTTCGGGGCCCATGTGCTCGGCCGGTGTGTTGACCAAGTCGCGAGTGGCGGCGATGGCGGTGGCCAGGGCGAGACCGCGTTGCGCCGCCGGGCAGGGCGGCAGCAGCAGCTCGGCCGGGGCGCGTTTGCGCGCTTTGTACAGGTCGAACTGATAGGCCCCCAGCTCCCAGGACAGCGCCGCTTGTTCGGGCGACAGCGTCAGGCCGTCGTCGGCCAGCCGGTAGTTGCCCGGTGGCAAGGCCAGCGGCAAGGCCGACAAGGCGAACGGATGGGCGGCGTGGGCGACACCGGCAAACACCTGGCCGAGCCGACCGTCGGCTGCTGGCACCAAGGCAAAACTGTCCGGTGCGCCGGTGAAGTTCATGGCGGCCAGCCAGTGGCGGGTCGGTTCGGGCAGGCTGGTGGCCAGCACTTGAAAGGCCGCGCGATCGACCACGGTGATGGCAATCGCGCTGTCGAAGGCGAGCTGTTGGGCGCGGCTGCTGGCGCTGGCGCGCGCTGTGGCGAGTTTCAATAATTGAACAGTCATCTTGTTGCTTTCGTCCTGGTGCTCTGGAAGCGCTTGATTGTCCTCCCCAGGTCAGAGAGGCCTTTTCAGGCTCGGCTCTGCAGTCGGATCAACAGCGCTTGGGCGGCCGGGTCGGCAACGACGGCGGCGCTGGCGGTTTTCAAGATCGAGCCCAGCAGCCGCTCGGCGTTGGCCTGCTGCGGCAGCACCGGGCCGATGAAGCGCAGCTGCGTGCCGCAACCGATCAGCAGCGTCGGGAAGGTCTCCACCTCCAGCTCGCCGATCAGCTCGGCCTCGTCTTCGATATCGACCCAGACCCAGCGGCAGTCCGGGTGCTGAGCCTGCAGCGCCGCAAACACCGGCCGATAGTCGTCGCAAGTGCGGCACCAAGCCGCGCATAAACAGGCCACCAGAGTCGGGGCGGTGGGGTGGGCTTGTTGTGCAAGATGGGGAACAGTCATGTCCCCAAGCTTAGCGACAAAGCGCACGGCGACTTTTTGGGCGATCCGCGACAACCTCGCTGCAACGGGGCTGAAGAATTGTTGCTGGCGCTGTCAACCGGCCCAAATTGACCTGCGTTGTGCATGCAGTCGGCCAGCAAGCAAGTGAAATCAGGTCGCTAACCAGCAGCACAAACCGGCACAACAGCCAAGGCAAGAAAGCCATGAAAACTCAGCAGCATTCCGAACAGCAACAACGTCGCATTCCCTGCCCTGACTCGCAAGGCGGGATCAGCAGCCAGGGCGACAAGGGTCGCAAGCACGAAGCCTTCGAGTCCGGCAATTTTGGTTGCGACCGCCGCAGCGTCGCCCGCGCCATGCGCTTTGACCGCAAACGCTGATCGAACCCCAGCCTCAGCTCAGAGGGTGAAAATTTTGTTACGAGCATCCGAGCATCCGAGCATCCGAGCATCCGAGCATCCGAGCATCCGACCAACGACGCATGGCGGCCGCGCAGTAAAAAGTGCTCACCCTCTCACTTCGTCGGCCTGAACGGCCAGCGGTGCCAGCAACAACGCTAAATCCTGCGCCGTGAACTTGGCCAATTCGGCCGTGTCATGGCCCAGCACCCCGTCCGCCAGCGCCTGTTTGCGCGCTTGCAACTCCAGCATCCGTTCTTCGATGCTGCCGGCCGCCACCAATTTGTAGACGAACACCGGCTTGTGCTGGCCGATGCGGTGCGCCCGTGCGCTGGCTTGCGCCTCGACCGCCGGGTTCCACCACGGGTCAACATGGATGACGGTGTCCGCCGCCGTCAGGTTCAGGCCCACGCCGCCGGCCTTCAAGCTGACCAGCATCAGCGCCACCTCCTGTTGGCTCTGAAAGCGCCGCACGATGTCGGCGCGCTGTGCCACCGGCGTAGCTCCGGTCAGGCTCAGGAACGGCAAGCCCAGACTTTGCAATTGCGCGGCAATCAGCCCCAGCATTTCGGTGAATTGCGAGAACACCAGCACCCGGTGGCCTTCGGCCAGCAGCTCGGGCAGCATCTCGCCGAGCAGTTCCAGCTTGGCGCGCTCCATCTCGGCTGGCATGGCTACACCCTTGACCAGCGCCGGGTCGCAGCAGACCTGACGCAGCTTCAGCAGCGCATCCAGCACCGAGATCTGCGCAGCGGCAAAGCCGCGCCGTGCCAGCACGCGCCGCACTTGCGTGTCCGCCGCCACCCGCACACTTTCATACAAATCGCGCTGCTGCCCGTACAGCTGCACGCGCCGCGTCACCGTGGTCAGCGCGGGCAACTCGGTCGCCACATCTTCCTTGCGGCGGCGCAGGATGAAGGGCCGCACCCGCTGCGCCAGCAACTGCGCACGCAGGCTTTCGCCGTTTGTTTCAATCGGTTTGCGCCAAAGCCGCTGGAAGCCGCGTGCATCGCCCAAAAACCCCGGCATCAAGAAGTCGAACTGCGCCCACAACTCGCCCAGATGGTTTTCCAGCGGCGTGCCGGTCAGGCACAGCCGGTGCCGGGCTTGCAAGCGCCGCACCGCCTTGGCCGCCCGGCCGTCGGCGTTTTTGACGGTTTGCGCCTCGTCCAGAATCAGCAGATGCCAGGGCTGCGCGGCCAGCGCCGTGATGTCGCGCCACAGCAGCGGGTAGGTGGACAAGACCAGATCGAACTGCGCCAGCCGCTGGAAGTCCGCCGCGCGGCCCGGGCCTTGCAAGACCAGCACGCGCAGCTGCGGTGTGACCCGCTGCGCTTCGGCCAGCCAGTTGAACAGCAGCGAGGTCGGCAGCACCGCCAGCGCGGGGCGGTCCAAGCGGCCGGCCTGCTTTTCCAGCAACAAATGGGCCAGCGCCTGCGCCGTCTTGCCCAAGCCCATGTCGTCGGCCAAGATGCCGGCCAGCCCTTGTTCGCGCAGGTATTGCAGCCAAGCCAGGCCGCTTAATTGATAGGGCCGCAGCGTCAGCCCCAAGCCTAGCGGCGCGGCGACCGGCGGCGGCGTGCCGGCGGCCAGCAGTTGGTGGGCCATTTGGCGCAGCCCGTCGTCGCCGTGGATTTGCCAGCCGGCCTGATCGTCCAGGCCCAGCAAGCGGCTGGCATCCCAATCATTCAGGCGCAGCGGCCCTTCGGCGCGTTTCGGGTCGGTCAGCAAATCGATCATCGCGCCGAGGATGGCCTTCAGCGTGGCGGCCGGGGCCTCGATGCGGCGCCCGCCCGGCGCATGCAGCAGCACGACGGCGTCGTCGTCGATCAGCGCAATTTCCTCGGCCTTCAGCCAGCGGGCGTCGCGCCGCAGCAGGTCGGCAATCATCGGCGCCAAGTCCAGGCTTTCGCCCTCGATCTCCACGCCCAAGCTGAGCAGCCAAGAGCCCTCGCGCGCCGGCAGCCCCAGCTTTTGAATGCTCAGCTTCCATGCCTCGGCCGCCACCGGCCGGTGGGCAAAGCCGGGGCAGACGACGATGGCCCAGCCCTTGGCTTGCAAGTCGGGCACCTGCTCCAGCCAGAACGCGCCGAAAAACTCCTCTTGCAACAGCGTCCACAGCTGCTCGTGTTCACCGGCCAGTGGCGGGCTGCGCCACTGCAAGGCCTTGTCGTCCAGCGGCAGCAAGCCCAAACCCCAGAGCTGATCGCGAGCCTCGGCTTCGGCCGACAGGTCGCGCGCCAGCCAGCGGGCGCCTACCGCTTGCACCACCGGCGGGCGGCTGTTCAGGATGGAGCGCGGTGCCGGGGTGTCCAGCGTCAGCCCGTCGGCACTGCGGTAAGTCCAGTCGATTTGGGCCACGGTGACGGCATCGCCACGCGGGCCCAGCCGGCCGTTGGGCACCAGCCCGAGCAGGCCGTCGCCCCGGCTCAAGGTGCGCAGCGTCAGGCGCGGCCGGAAGCGGGCCGTCTCGCCCTGGATCAACTTTGCCGGTGGCGCGGCTGCTGCGGGCGGCGCGGGCGGAGATGGGGGCGGCGCATCGCTGAGCAGCAAATCCATCAGCTGGGCGGCATCGGCATCCGGCAGGCGCGGCAGCTGTTTGAGCTCGTCGCGGCTGGCCTTGCGGCGCAGCGCGGCCACCCAGGCCTGCAAGGTGCTGGCGCGCTTGGGCGCATCGGCTTCGAGCTGCAAGCGCAGCATCACGGCAGCGGCATGTTCACAAAAATGCTGGACGCGGCAGCTGCACAGGGCGCTGTAATGCGCCCGGCCGTCCGGCCTCAACACGCCTTGCAGGGCCAGCTCGTAAATCACCTCGCCGCCGCCCCTCATGCGGGCGCTGGCACCTTGGCCGTCTTGCTGCAGCTCCAGAATCTGCGCTTGCAAGACGCGGCCACGTTGCAAGCGGCCGCGCTCGAACAATTGTTGCAACTGCGCTTCTTCCGGCGGCCACAGGCGCGGGGCTTGGCTGGGAAGTGTCTGGGGTGCTGCGGGGGCGGGCATGGCGCGCATTGTCCGTGCTGGGCGGCACTGGCCCGTCGAGCGCTGCCTGCGCCGGATGCTGGCAAACTGCGGCATGAAATTTTTCAAACGAATGGTGCTGGGTCTGCTGATCGGTTCGACTGCGGTGGTGGTGCTGGCGCTGCTGCTCGGTCTGCAAGGGCAGGCGCTGGTAGCACCCACCGCCGAGCTGGTGGCCGGTGACATTCAGCAAGCCAAGGACTTTTTGCGTCGCAACGACCCGCGGCGGGGCGGCGTGGGCTCAAGCCGAGAAGTCTTCATCCACCAGGACGAATTGAACTTGTTGCTCGGCCAGTTGGCGCAACGCTACGGCGGTGGCGCTGCCTCCGTGCAATTGAAGCCCGGCTCGGCGGCCCTGCAGGCGAGTGTCAAATTGGCCAGCCTGGCGAGCCACAGTTTTTGGCTCAATATCGACAGCCGCTTGCGCGACACCGCTGCCTTGCCCGAAGTGGATCGGCTGCGCGTCGGCCATCTGCCGCTGCCGGCTTGGGCGGCCAATTGGCTGTTGCACCGCTTGTTGACGAAGGCACCGGCCCAGGCCGAGGGGCAACTGGCGACCGACCTGATCGCGCAGATCGAACAGGTGCGCTTCGGTACGCAGCAGCTGAACCTGGCTTATCAGTGGCGACCCGACAGCCTGCAGCGCGTGCTGGCCAATTTATGGCCGACCGCCGAGCAGCAGCGGGTCAGCAGCTATGACCGCCGCTTGGCGACGCTGGCGCAGGCCTACGCACCGGGTTCGGCCGTCTCGCTGGCCGTGTTGCTGCCGCCGATGTTCGAGCTGGCGCGCCAGCGCAGCGCGCTACCCGGCAACGATGCGGCGGCCGAAAACCGCGCCGCGATCTTGACGCTGGCGCTGCATGCCAGCGGGCAAAGCTGGGGGCTGCTGATGCCGGCCGCCCGGGCTTGGCCGCGCGCCACACCGCTGCAGGTGACGCTGGCCGGGCGCGATGACTTTCCGCAGCATTTTCTGATCTCGGCCGCACTGGCCATCGAAGGTGGCGGTGCGTTGGCCGACGTCATCGGCGTCTACAAGGAAGTGGCCGATTCGCGCGGCGGCAGTGGCTTCAGCTTCAACGACATCGCCGCCGACCGGGCGGGCACGCGCTTCGGCATCCGCGCCGTGCAGGCACCGCGTCTGCTGCAAGCGGCGGTGTTGGCCGGCTTGACGGAAACGGCCTTCATGCCCGATGTCTCCGACCTGCCGGAGTTCCTGACCGAGCGCGATTTTGTGGCCCGCTACGGCGGCATCGGCGCACCCGCTTATCGGCAAATGATGGCGGACATCGAAGCCCGGCTCGACGCCTTGGCCTTGCTGCACTAATCAGGTGAGGGAGGCGAGAACTTTTAAAAGTGGTGTCTGCGGCCAGATCGCTCGCGGGTCGCGACCCGCCCTACGGCACTGTTGTTCCGCCCGGCCGCTGCTGCCGGCAAGTTGCCCCAAAATGAGCCACGGTCAAATCAGCACAAGGTCAGGTCATGAAAAGTCTTCGGCGAGTCAGCGCTGTTCTTTCGGGGGTGCTGCTTTACAGCACGGCTGTGCTGGTCAGCGGCATTCTTGCCGAGTTGGAATGGCCGCGATTTTTTTATGCCGCCTTGGGCGGGCGCACCAGTTTGGCGGCGCTGGTGGTCGAATCTTTGCTGATCGCGCTGCCGGTGTTCGGCTTGGCCCTGGCTTGGAGCTATGTCACCGTGCGCCCGCCCAAGCTCGGCCGCCGCCCGACCACCGCCTGGTGTTTGGGCGGCCTGGGGCTGGCCGGCTTCGGCTGGCTGGTTTTTGGGGTCTATGACATGGCGCAGACGCCCGACGCTTTCAACCAGACGCTGGGCAAGCTGCTGCTGTCTTCGTCGACACCGCCGTTGTGGGGCTTGCTGAATGTGCTCGCCGTGTTGCTGGGGACGGTGTTGGCCGGTACTTTGGCACGCCAGCGCTACAGCCAGCTGCATGTGAAGGCCGGCAAGCCGTGACGTTTTCCCGCTTCCGGCCATGACTGCCGCTGAATTGATGTCGTCCAGAACACCGGCCCGCCCAGTCTGTGCGTCGTGTCAGCGCCCGCAGAGTCATTGCATCTGCCGCTGGATCCGGCCGCTTGAAAACCAAGTCGAATTGCTGTTGCTGCAGCACCCGCTGGAGCAGCACCAAGCCAAGGGCACGGCCGGCCTGCTGCTGCTGAGCTTGTCCCGACACCATTGTTTGGTGGGTGAGCAGTTTGATCCGGCGCTGCTGGCGCAGGCGCTGGCAAAACCTGACTCGTCGTTCGTCAACCTGCTGCTGTATCCCGACGACGCAGGCGTGCTGCCGAAAGCAAAGGCCGCGCTCGCTCTGGCGGCTGACGCGCTGGCCCGGCCGGAGCGCTTGCGGCTGGTAGTGCTGGATGCCACGTGGCGCAAGAGCCGCAAAATGCTGCACCTGAACCCGCTGCTGCAAGCGCTGCCGCGCCTGGCACTGCAACAGCCTCCCGCCTCGCGCTACACGATACGGCGCGCTCAGAAAACGCATCAGCTGTCGACGCTGGAAGCGACGGTGCTGGCCTTGCAGCAGTTGGAAGGTGCAGCACGGGAGGCAAGTTACGCGCCCTTGCTGACGGCGTTTGACGGCTTTGTGGTGCAGCTGACGCCCGAAGTTCGCAGCGCTTAATCAATCCAATCAGCGGCCTGCACCGCTGCGGTGATGGCCAGCCCGGCCTTGACCAGAGCGGGGCCAAAGTCGCTGTGCAAGAGCGCGCCCTTCAGCCGCGTGGCGGCTCCGCCAATCGTCAGCGCCAGCGGCTCGCGGCCATCGCCCAGGTCGATGCCGACGCCGATGGCGGCGATCTCGCTTTCCCAGTCGGACTCCGAGCTGGCATAGCCGCAGCGGGCGAACTCCAGCTCGGCGCGTTGCAGGCCAGCCAGCCGCTGCGGCCAGCGGGCTGCGTCTTGCGCTTCGAGCTGCACTGCCAGCAGCGCACGCATGGCGGGGCTCAGGCTGCACCACAACGCTCGGCCCATCGCCGTCTCCGCCAAGGGCAGGCGCATGCCGACGTCCAAGCCGAGGATCAAGCGCGCCGTGCTGCGGCAATGCGCCACATAAACCATCTCCGCCTGATGGCGCACCCCCAGCGACACGGCAGCTTGGGTGTACTCGGCCAGCGTTTCCATGAACGGCCGGGCGATGCGCCCGATGTCGAAATTGCTCAGCACGCTGAAGCCGAGCGACAACACGGCCGGGCTCAACGCGTACTCGCCGCTGGCCGGGCGATGGCGCAAATAACCAAGGCTGGTCAGCGTGAAGCTCAGGCGCGACACGGTGGCCGGTGGCAGGCCCGTGCGGCGCGTCAGCTCCTGGTGGGCCAGCCAGCGGTCTTGCGGCTTGAAGCAGCGCAGCAACTCCAGCCCGCGCGCCAGGGC
>CANFYD010000027.1 GCA_947450745.1 Burkholderiales bacterium | reverse complement strand
GGTGACGATGACTGATGCAGGCCGACGACTGCGGCCAGTAGCGCAGCGCATCGTCGACGAACTGGGCGAGCTGCGGCAAGTCATTGGGGGTGCCGAGGCTGCCATTCGCTCTCGCCTGGACATCGCCGCGACGCCGATGGTTTCGGCGAGCCTGCTACCCGACGTCATGCGCGCTTTTGCAGACAGCCATCCCAATGTGCGCGTGCACCTTGCCGATGTCGATGTCGGCACCGTCAGACGCCGGGTGCTGGACGGCGATTCGGACTTCGGCCTCGGTTTCTTTGTGAAGCCGGCAGTCGGGCTGGTGCGCCAACCTGTTCGCAAATTTCGACTGATGCGGATCAGCCCACCGGGGAGCGATGCACCTGGACTCGGTGCCAGCCGACCCTGGACCAGCCTCGCGGGCCTGCCCTTGCTCGGGTTGCCGAGTGACAACCCGATTCAGGCGCTGATCGAGGTGCAATTGGCAAAGATCGGCCGCGCCAACGATCCGGGTGCCCGAATGAACCTGATCGGTACGCTCATCGCCATGGTCCGTGCTGGCCTCGGGCATGCCGTCGTCCCGTCTTTCGCCATGGACGAATGCCTACGACAGGATCTGAGTGTGGCGCTGCTCGTCCATCCCGCAGTCCAGCTTGATCTGTACCTCGTGTCCCGCCAAGGCGTCCAGGCCAAGTCGGCGGCAAGGGATTTTGGAGCGGCGCTAAAAAAAACAGGCTCGACAAGCAAGGTCCGATCCAGTTGAATCTGACTTGAAGATTGTGTCGGAACTCTCGCGCCGAGACGGCGCATCAACACTTTGGCGGCGACGCCTCACCGCATGGGCTGGCCGCTAGATGCCGACTTGGCTACCGGCGATGCTCGACACGGTTTTAACCCGGAATTTCGCTGGCCCGATCCGCCGTTCCAACGGCTGTTCGTAAGCGCTAAGCGGCAGCCGTCGTTGGCGCTTGCACCAAGTCCTTCAACAGCGCCGCCGTGCGTTCCTGCAGCGGGGTTGAACGTTTTTGGGTGGGGGTGATCAGGCACAGGGTGGATTTGATATCGGCGTCCTGGAAGGGGGTGATGGCCAGGCGCTCGGGGTGGGCGAAGGCGCTGAGGGCGGATTCGCCCAGCGCGGCGTGGCCGAGGCCGGCGCTGACCAAGTCGAGGATGACGGGCAGGCTGGATACTTCCCAGGCGACGTTCAATTGCACTTGCGCAAAGGCGGCGGCGGTTTCCATCAGCTTGCGAAAGATGTAGCCGCGCTGCGGCAGTACCAGCGGGTAGAGCGGCAGGTCTTTCAGAGGCACCGGGCCGGGCGGCGCTGCGTCTACCGGGCTGACGAGGCTGAGCCTCTCATCTTGCAGCGGCTGTATCGCCAGGGCTGGCAGCGGGTCTGGGTTGTAGACCAGGGCCAGATCGGCCCGGCCGGACAGCAGCCATTCGGTGATGTGGACCGAAAACCCTTCCATGATGGCCAGCCGGGCGCGCGGCATTTCCACCCGAAAACGCTTGATCAAGGCAAGGGTGTGCAGGCGCGCCAGCGTTGGCGGCATGGCCACCACGATGTGGCCCAGCGGTTCGTCGCGCCGCGCGCCCAAGTCGTCGCGCGCTTGCTCCACCAGTTGCAGAATGGCGCGGCCATGTTCCATCAAGCGTTGGCCCGCTTCGGTCAGCGCCACGCCGCGGCCGTTGCGCAACAGCAGTGTTTCGCGCAGCTCGATCTCTAGCGCGCGCACTTGCCGGCTCAGCGCGGGCTGGGCAATATGCAGCACCAGGGCGGCCTTGCTGAAGCTGCCGTGTTCGGCCACGTTGATGAAGTATTCGAGCTGTTTCAGGTCCATATACGGGTCAGGGCTGGAGGGTTTGCTGCTGTTGATGTGATTTGCCCGGCGAATCCAATGTTTCGGTCTTTCAATGCTTTGGTGCTTCGGGCCATGCCGAAATGCTATACCAGCTAGCGTCAGCTAGGCCTTGATTGATAGGGCAGGGCTCTTCACAATCAGACGGATTCGAAACACCCGTTCGCTGAACCGGTACCAAACTCCCGCACGGCTCAGCCTCGACGCGGATCCAGCGGACCCAGCGGATGAACTCAAGGAGACAGCCCGTGCAACAAACCGCCATACCCTGCCTCTTGATGCGCGGCGGCACCTCGAAGGGGCCGTTTTTCCGCGCTCAGGACTTGCCCGCCGACGTCGCCACCCGCGACGCCGTGTTGCTGGCCGCGCTGGGCTCGCCGGACCGGCGCCAGATCGACGGCCTGGGCGGTGCCCATCCATTGACCAGCAAGGTGGGCATCGTGTCGGTCAGCAACCGTCCCGGCGTTGACCTGGAGTTTTTGTTCGCGCAATTGCAGCCGGACAAGGCCACGGTGGACACCACGCCCAATTGCGGCAATATGCTCGCCGCCGTGGTGCCGTTCGCGCTGGAAACCGGCATGGTGGCAGCGCAAGGCCCGACCAGCATCTTTCGCGTGCTGACGCTGAACACCGACATGGCTTGCGACATCACCGTGCAGACGCCCGGTGGCCGGGTCGAGTACGAAGGCGACGCCCGCATCGACGGGGCGCCCGGCCACTCGGCCCCGATCACGATCAATTTCCTCGACACCGCCGGCTCGGTCTGCTCCGGCTTGCTGCCCACCGGCCGGGTGCGCGACCGCCTGACTGTCAGCGGCGCGGGCTTGTTTGAGCCGTTCACGCTCGACGTGACCTGCATCGACAACGGCATGCCGCTGGTGATTTTCAAGGCCAGCGACCTGGGCCGCAGCGGTTTCGAGAGCGTCGATCAGTTGAATGCCGATGTCGAACTGAAGACCCGCATCGAGGCACTGCGCTTGCAGGCCGCGCAACTGATGGGCTTGGGCGATGTAACGAGCAAGAACTACCCAAAGATGACGCTGATCGCGGCCCCGCGCGAAGGCGGTGCGATCACCACTCGCTCCTTCATTCCGCATGTCTGCCACGACGCCATCGGCGTGCTGGCGGCCGTCACCGTCGCCACGGCCTGCGTGCTGGAAGGCTCGGTCTGCGACGGCGTGGCCGATCTCGCCCGTGCGGCGGTGATGCGGGTCGGCGTCGAGCACCCGACCGGCGAGTTCAGCGTCGAGCTGGCTACCGACCCGGCCAACCCGCAAAACGTGACCCAAGCCGCGCTGCTGCGCACCGCTCGCCTGCTGATGCGCGGCGAGGTGATGGTGCCGCACGCGGTCTGGGCTGGCCGCTGAGCGCCCGGTAATCGGTAATCGGCTCTCGGTCCGCTGGCTCGCTGGCCCGCCCACAGTCTTCAGATATCTTTCTCAGGAATTAGTCCATGCAAAGCAAGCCCCGCAGCGTCGATGTTCAGACGCTGATCAACGAGAACAAGTTCTCGCCCTACCAATGGGTGATTTTTGCCCTCTGTTTCTTCATCGTTTTGCTGGATGGCTTTGATACCGCCGCGATCGGCTACATCGCGCCGTCCTTGATCAAGGACTGGGGCGTGACCAAGTCGATGTTGGGCCCGGTACTGAGCGCAGCGCTGTTTGGCCTGGCGGCCGGCGCGTTGTCGGCCGGCCCGCTGGCTGACCGCTTCGGCCGCAAACTGGTGTTGACCAGCGCGGTGCTGGTGTTCGGCCTGGCTTGCTTCGCCTCGTCCTTTGCCGGCGATCTGAAGACGCTGACTGCGCTGCGCTTCATTACCGGCCTGGGTTTGGGGGCGGCGATGCCCAATGCGGTCACGCTGATGAGTGAGTATTGCCCGGACAAGCGCCGTGCCATGCTGACCAATCTGATGTTTTGCGGCTTTCCGCTCGGCGCGGCCTTTGGTGGCTTTCTGGCGGCCTGGATGATCCCGCAATGGGGCTGGCGCAGCGTTTTGCAGCTGGGCGGCATCACACCTTTGCTGCTGACCGTGCTGCTGATCCTGTTGCTGCCCGAATCGGTGCGTTTCTTGGTCTCCAAGCGTCGGCCCATCGAGCGCATCCGCGCGGTGCTGGTGCGGATTGCAGGCGCGCAGGTCAACCAGATCGAGCGCTTTGTGCTGAGCGAGCAACGCCCGGTCACGAATGAGCGCGGCGGCTTGGCGCAGGTGCTGGCGAAGCCGTATCGCCTGGGTACCTTCATGCTGTGGCTGAGCTATTTCTCAGGCTTGGTGATTTTCTATGCGCTGATCAACTGGATGCCGCTGCTGTTCAAGGACGCCGGCATCGATCCCCGCACGGCCACGCTGATTGCCGCGCTGTTCCCGCTCGGCGGCGTCGGCGCGGTGCTGTTCGGCTGGTTGATGGACCGTTTCGAGGCCAACCGTATTCTGGCCATCGGCTATGCGCTGACGGCGGTGGCGATCTGGGCCATCGGGCAGTCGGTAGGGCAGGTGGGCTGGTTGGTCGTGGCGGTGTTCGCAGCCGGTGCGCTGATGAATACCTCGCAGTCGTCGCTGCCGGCACTGGCGGCCGCCTTTTACCCGACCAATGGCCGCGCCACCGGCGTGGCCTGGATGCTCGGCATCGGCCGTTTTGGCGGCATCGCCGGCTCCTTTCTTGTCGCGCAACTGACCGTGATGCAGATGAGCTTCGAGGGCGTGTTCACGGTGTTGGCGCTACCCGCGCTGGTCGCCGCATTGGCGCTGTGGGTGAAACGCCGCGCCGAACCGAAGCGCTTTGATGAAGATGGTGCGCTGCGTGCCGCATTTTCTGCACACTGAACGGCAGACTGATCCGCGCAAGGCTTTGCCCATCGCACCAAAATTTCAAGCTCACTTTTTCGAGGTACTCTGATGATTATCGACGTCCACGGCCACTACACCACCGCGCCTGCCGCCCTTGGCGCTTGGCGCGACCTGCAAATCGCCGGGCTGAAGGATGCGTCCAAGGCGCCCAGCCCGTCCAGCTTGAAAATCAGCGACGACGAGCTGCGCGAGTCCATCGAAACCAATCAGCTGAAGCTGATGAATCAGCGCGGGCTTGACCTGACCATCTTCAGCCCGCGCGCCAGCTTCATGGCCCACCACATCGGCGACTTCCAGACCTCGGCGACCTGGGCCGCCATCTGCAATGAGCTGTGCTTCCGCGTGGCCGAGCTGTTCCCGGATCGCTTCATCCCGGCGGCGATGTTGCCGCAGTCGCCCGGCGTTGACCCGGCCACCTCGATCCCTGAGTTGGTCAAGTGCGTGGAGCAATTCGGCAATGTCGGCATCAACCTGAACCCCGATCCGTCGGGCGGCCACTGGACCAGCCCGCCGCTGTCCGACCGGCATTGGTATCCGATTTACGAAAAGATGGTCGAGTACGAAATCCCCGCCATGATCCACGTGTCGACCAGCTGCAACGCCTGCTTCCACACCACCGGCGCGCATTACCTGAACGCCGACACGACGGCCTTCATGCAGTGCCTGACCAGCGACTTGTTCAAGGATTTCCCGACGCTGAAGTTTTTGATCCCGCATGGCGGCGGTGCCGTGCCCTACCACTGGGGCCGCTTTCGTGGCTTGGCGCAAGAGCTCAAGAAGCCGCTGCTGAGCGAGCATCTGCTGAACAACATCTTCTTCGACACCTGCGTCTATCACCAGCCCGGCATCGACCTGCTGACGAAAGTGATCCCGGTCAAGAACATCTTGTTCGCCAGCGAAATGATCGGCGCGGTGCGCGGCATCGACCCGGAGACCGGCCATTATTTCGACGACACCAAGCGCTACGTCGAAGCCACCGCCAACCTCAGCGAGGAAGAGCGCTTCATGGTCTACGAGGGCAATGCCCGTCGGGTGTTCCCGCGCTTGGACCGGGCGCTGAAGCGCCGGGCAGCGCTGGGCCTGGCCGACCCTTCGAGCGCACTCGCAAGTGGCGCTGCCCCCCAATAAACAGGACTAGCCATGAATCTGCCAATGAACCAACTCGGTATCGTCAAGCGCAATATCACTCGCGCCGACAAGGGGGCGGTCGAGCAACTGTCTAAGCTCGGCGTCGCCACCATCCATGAGGCAATGGGCCGCGTCGGCCTGCTGAAGCCATATATGCGCCCGGCTTACCGGGGCGCCAAGATCTGCGGCACGGCGGTCACCGTGCTGCTGCAGCCGGGTGACAACTGGATGCTGCATGTGGCGGCTGAGCAGTTGCAGCCGGGCGACGTGGTGGTGGCCGCGTGCACGACGGACAGCGAGGACGGCTTCTTCGGCGACTTGCTGGCCACGTCCTTCCAGGCGCGCGGTGCCAAGGGCCTGATCATCGACGGCGGCGTGCGCGATGTGGCCGAACTGGAGCAGATGGGCTTCCCCGTCTTCAGCCGCGCCATCCATGCCAAGGGCACGATCAAGGCGACGCTCGGCTCGGTCAACATTCCGGTGATCTGCGCCGGCGCGCTGGTCAACCCCGGCGACGTGGTGATAGCCGATGTGGACGGCATCGTCGTCGTGCCGGCCGCACTGGCGCAGCAGGTGGCCGATGCTGCCGAGCACCGCGAAAGCTTCGAGGGCGAGAAGCGCGCCAAACTGGCCGCCGGTGTGCTGGGGCTGGATATGTACAAGATGCGCGAGCCGCTGGAAAAAGCAGGGCTGAAGTACATCGATTGAGCGGTCAAAAAAGCAAGTTCAACCACCGTAGCGAGACAATGAAACACGATAAAAAATTCACGGCAAAAGCCGTCGCAGTGGCAAGTGCGGCCTATTTGGGTCTGTTCGGATTGTTGGGGCAAACCGCGCAGGCGCAGGAGTTTCCGACCAAGCCGGTGCGCATCATCACGCCGTTCCCGGCCGGCTCCGGCCCCGAGGCGGTGCTGCGGGTGCTGGCCGAAAAGCTGCAGAAGAAGTGGGGCAAGCCGGTCATCGTGGAGAACAAGCCCGGTGGCAATGGCTTCATTGCCATCGACGCCTTCAAGCGCGGTGCCACCGATGGACACGACCTGATACAGCTCGACAACGTGCATCTGGTCGCCTATCCGTATCTGTTCAAAAAACTGCCCTACGACGCCGCGCGTGATTTCGATCCGATCACGCCGCTGTTCCGCACCTATTTCTTCGTCGGCGTGGCGGCCAACAGCCCGTACAAGACCGTCGGCGACATCATTGCCGACGCCCGCGCTCGGCCCGGCGTGCTGAACTATGGCTCCTGGTCGATTGGCAACCCGGTTCATCTGGGAACGGCCCAGCTGGAGTCGATGACCGGCACGCAGATGCAGCATGTGATTTACAAGGAAACTTCCATGCTGTACGGCGGCGTGGCCACGGGTGAATTGAACTTTGCGCTGGGTTCACTGGCCACCGCCGGGCCGCTGCAGCGCGCCGGGCGTATCAAGTTCATCGCCGTCACCGCGCCCAAGCGCCACAGCGCCTTCCCGGACGTGCCGACGGTGGCTGAATCGGGCGGGCCGGCGGGCTACGAGGTGACCGGCTGGACGACGATTGCCGCGCCCAAGGGCCTGCCCAAGGCGGTGGCCGACAAGATCCAGAAGGACATCGACGCGGCGCTGGCCGAGCCCGATATCAAGGATCGTTACGCAACCTTCGGCTACGAGACATTCCCGGTTACGCGCGAACAGTTTCATGCCTTCATCGCAACCGAGTCGGCCAAATACGCGGAAGTGATCAAGCGCGCCAAAGTGTCCTTGGACTGAACGATTGAGCAGGAAAGCACGCGATGAACCCAGCTCCCAAACCCCACCACCAGCCCATCCGCCAGATCCGCCAGGTCGGCTTGATCGGCTACGGCGAGGTCGGCCGCATCTTGGCCGAGGATTTGCGGGCCCAGGGCTTGGCCGTCTACGCCTACGACCTGAAGCTCGACGATGGAGGCCGCGCCGGCCCGTTGCGCGAGCATGCGCGGCAACACGGTGTGCAGTTGATGGCGACAGCGGCGTTGTTGGCGGCGCAGGCGGATTTGATCATCAGCGCCGTCACCGCCAGCCAGACGGTGGGGGTGGCGCAGGCCAGTGCTGCCGCGATACGCGAGGGCGCTTACTTTCTGGACTTCAATTCCGCCTCGCCCGGTGCCAAGTGCGAAGCCGCGCAGCTGATCGAGGCGGGCGCGGGCCGCTACGTCGAGGGCGCGGTGATGACCTCGCTGCCGCCGCACCGCATCAAGGTGCCGCTGCTGTTGGGCGGCCCGTATGCCGAGGCATTGGCACCGCAGTTGAACGCGCTGGGTTTCACAGCCACCCGCGTGGTCAGCAGCCAGCTGGGCGTGGCCTCCGCCACCAAGATGAGCCGCAGCGTGATGATCAAGGGTTTGGAAGCTTGTGTGATCGAGAGCTTCACCACCGCCCGCCATTACGGCGTCGAGGACGCACTGATCGCCTCGCTGGTGGAGACCTTTCCCGGCATCAACTGGGAGCAGCAGGCGGCCTACTTTTTTCAGCGCGTCATCGAGCATGGCCGGCGCCGCAGCGAGGAAGTGCGCGAAGTGGCCCGCACCGTCAGTGAGGCGGGGCTGATCCCGTGGAGCGCCGAAGGCACGGCCGAGCGCCAGGCCTGGGTGGCCGACTTGGCCGACGCCGGCGTGTTTGGTGAGCGCGGCGCGGCCAGCTTTGCGCGCAGCCGCGATTGGCGGGTCGAGGCCGACCGCATCTTGACGCAAGTCGATCCTCTCTCCGTTCAACCCCCTATCGATTCATCAAAGCAGGACTAATCCAAGTGGAATTCACCAAAACCCCGGGTTGGCTGGACTGGTATGCCGGTCCTTCAATACCGAAATTCAAGTTGCCGGCTGGCGCGGTGGATGCGCATTGCCATGTGTTCGGGCCGGGGGCGGAGTTCCCCTTCGCGCCGGAGCGCAAATACACGCCTTGCGATGCCAGCAAGCAGCAGCTCTTTGCCCTGCGCGACCATTTGGGCTTTGCCCGCAACGTGGTCGTGCAAGCGACTTGCCACGGTGCCGACAACAGCGCGCTGCTGGATGCCTTGAGCGCGTCCGGCGGCATGGCACGCGGTGTGGCCACCGTGCGGCGCAGCGTCAGCGATGCCGAGCTCCAGGCCATGCACACAGCAGGCGTGCGCGGCGTGCGCTTCAACTTCGTCAAGCGCTTGGTGGACTTCACACCCAAGGACGAGTTGCTGGAGATTGCCACCCGCGTCGGCCAACTCGGCTGGCATGTGGTGATCTACTTCGAGGCGGTGGACCTGCCCGAGTTGTGGGATTTCTTTGCAGCCGTGCATGACGACTGCGGCGCCACCGTCGTCGTCGACCACATGGGCCGGCCCGACGTCAGCCAGCCGGTCGACGGCCCGGAGTTCGCGCTGTTCCTGAAGTTCATGCGCGAGCACAAGAATGTCTGGAGCAAGCTGAGCTGCCCCGAGCGCTTGTCCGTCAGCGGCCCGCCCGCGCGGAACAGCGAACAGCAGGCCTATCGCGACGTGGTGCCCTTTGCCCGCCGGGTGATGGACGAATTCCCTGAGCGCGTGCTCTGGGGCACCGACTGGCCGCATCCGAACCTGAAAGACCACATGCCGGACGACGGCCTGCTGGTCGATTTCATCCCGCACATCGCGGTGACGCCGGCCTTGCAGCAGCGCTTGCTGGTGAGCAACCCGATGAAGCTCTACTGGCCGGAGGAGGTCTGACATGGCGCTCAAAAAACCTTATCTGGACATTCCCGGCACGACGATTTTTGATGCCGAGCAGTCACGCAAGGGCTATCACCTGAACCAGTTCTGCATGTCGCTGATGAAGGCTTCCAACCGTGAGCGCTTCAAGCAGGACCAGCGCGCCTACTTGGACGAATGGCCGATGAGCGAGGCGCAAAAGCTGGCCGTGCTGGCGCGTGACCTGAACGCCTGCATTGCGCTGGGCGGCAACATCTATTTCTTGGCCAAGATCGGTGCCACCGATGGCCGGAGTTTTCAGCAAATGGCCGGCAGCATGACCGGCATGACCGAGGCGGAGTACCGGACCATGATGATCAACGGCGGCCGTTCGGTCGAGGGCAACCGCGTGCTCGGTGAAGACGGCGACGCGCAGCCGCACCGCCAGCCACAAGGCCAGGCTGGGCAAACTGCTGGGAAGGACAACTGACATGGCCCGCATCACAGCCTCCGTTTACACCTCGCATGTGCCCGCCATCGGCGTGGCCATCGACCAGGGCTTGACCCAGCAGGACTACTGGAAGCCGCTGTTCCAGGGCTATGAGTTCTCCAAGCAGTGGCTGAAGCAGAGCAAACCCGACGTGGTCTTCCTGGTCTACAACGACCACGCCAGCGCCTTCAGCCTGGAGCTGATCCCCACTTTTGCGATTGGCTTGGCGGACCAGTTCGAGCCGGCCGATGAAGGCTACGGCGCGCGTCCGGTGCCCACCGTGATCGGCCACCCTGAGCTGGCAACCCACATCGCGCAAAGCGTGATCCAGGACGACTTCGACCTGACCCTCGCCAACAAGCTCGACGTGGACCACGGACTGACCGTGCCGCTGTCGCTGATGTGCGGCCAACCCCCTGCGACGGACTTTCAATGGCCGTGCAAGGTGATTCCGTTTGCCGTCAACGTGGTGCAATACCCGGTGCCCTCGGGGCGCCGCTGCTTCCAGTTGGGCCAGGCGATTCGCCGTGCGGTGGAGTCGTTTGACGAAGACTTGAATGTGCAGATCTGGGGCACCGGCGGCATGAGCCACCAGTTGCAAGGCGCGCGCGCCGGCCTGATCAATCGGGCATGGGACAACAAGTTTCTGGATCGCCTGATTGCCGAGCCCGAAGCGCTGAGCCAGATGTCCCACATCGACTATGTGCGCGAAGCCGGCTCGGAAGGCATCGAGCTGGTGATGTGGCTGATTGCGCGCGGCGCGATGGCTGACGTGGCCGGAGGGGGCGCGCCCGTCCTGAAACACCGCTTCTATCATGTGCCGGCGTCGAACACGGCCGTGGGTCACTTGATCCTGGAAAACCCAGCCGAAGCAACCGCCTCCAACCGATCGGAACCCGCATGAGCAAGACCATCAAAGTGGCCCTGGCCGGGGCCGGCGCTTTCGGCATCAAACACCTGGACGGCATCAAGAACATCGACGGTGTCGAGGTGGTCTCGCTGATCAGCCGCGACCTCGACAAGACCCGCGAAGTGGCGAAGCAATACGGCATTGGCCATGTCACGACCGAGCTTGCCGACAGCTTGGCCCTGCCCGAAGTGGACGCGGTGATCCTGTGCACGCCGACGCAGATGCACGCGGCGCAGACGATCGCGTGCCTGCGCGCCGGCAAACATGTGCAGGTGGAAATCCCCTTGGCCGACAGCCTCAGCGGAGCCGAAGAAGTGGTGCGCGTGCACCAGGAGGCGCGTCAGAAGCATGGCCTGGTGGCGATGTGCGGCCACACGCGGCGCTTCAACCCCAGCCATCAATGGGTGCAGCAGAAGGTGCAGAGCGGCGCGTTCAAGCTCCAGCAAATGGATGTGCAGACCTACTTTTTCCGGCGCAGCAATATGAACGCGCTGGGCCAGGCGCGCAGCTGGACCGACCACCTGCTGTGGCACCACGCCGCGCACACGGTCGACCTGTTCGCCTACCAGGCGCAAAGCCCCATCGTGAAAGCTCATGCAATGCAGGGCCCGATCCACCCGGTGCTGGGCATTGCGATGGACATGTCGATCCAGCTGCAAGCCGCCAGCGGCGCGATCTGCACGCTGAGCCTGTCGTTCAACAACGATGGTCCGCTGGGCACCTTCTTTCGCTACATCGGCGACAGCGCCACCTATCTGGCCCGCTACGACGATTTGTTCAACGGCCGGGACGAGAAGATCGACGTCTCGCAAGTGGCGGTGTCGATGAACGGCATCGAGCTGCAGGACCGCGAGTTCTTCGCCGCCATCCGCGAGGGCCGCGAGCCCAATTCCAGCGTCGCGCAGGTGCTGCCTTGCTACCGGGTGCTGCAGCAGTTGGAACAGCAACTGCTGGCGGCCTGACCGTTTCAATCACAGGACTCACCCACGATGCAGACCCGCAGAATCGGCCCGTTCGAAGTTTCAGCCATCGGCCTGGGCTGCATGAATCTGAGCCACGCTTATGCAGCGCCGCCGCCGTTCGCCGAGGCCAAAGCCTTGCTGGAGCGCGCCCTCGACCTGGGCGTGACGCTGTTCGACACCGCCGCCCTCTACGGCTTCGGTGCCAACGAAACCTTGGTCGGGGAGGTGCTGGCCCCGCACCGGGCCAAGTTCACGCTGGCCAGCAAATGCGGCATGCAGGGCGTCAAGTTTGTTGATGGCGTCAAGCGAGTGATCGACGGCCGCCCCGCCACCTTGAAGGCCAGTTGCGAGGCCAGCCTGAAGCGCTTGCGCACCGACGTGATCGACCTCTACTACCTGCATCGCTGGGACAAGCAAGTGCCGATCGAAGACAGCGTGGGTGCCTTGGCCGAGCTGGTGGTCGAGGGCAAGATCCGCGCAATCGGCTTGTCCGAGGTGTCGGCCGCGACGCTGCGGCGCGCCCATGCGGTGCATCCGATTGCGGCTCTCCAAACCGAATATTCGCTCTGGACCCGCAACCCGGAGATCGCAGTGCTCGATGCCTGCCGCGAGCTGGATGTTGCGTTTGTCGCCTTCAGCCCGCTGGGGCGCGGCTTTCTGACCGGCCGCCTGCCCGATCCGGCCGCTCTGGAGGCCAAGGACATCCGCCGCGCGATGCCGCGCTTTGCTGCCGCCAACCATGCCGCCAATCTGCCGCTGCATCAAGGTTTGAGCGCGCTGGCGGCCGAGCTGGGCTGCACGGTGGCGCAGTTGGCGCTGGCCTGGGTGCTTCAGCAAGGCGAGCAGGTGATCGCTATCCCCGGCACCACCCGCATCGCGCACCTGGAAGAAAACCAGGCGGCGGACCGGCTGCGCCTCAGCGCCCCACAGTTGCAGCGGATTGAGCAGATCCTGCAAGAGCACCCAGTCCACGGTGATCGCTATAACGCCGCCTCGCAGTTGGAAGTCGACACAGAATCACGCTGATGCCGACGGCCCGGTATTTCCTCAAGCCGTTCAGCTCAGCGCTTGTTGGCGCCAACGGGTCGGCGTCATTTGGGTTTCGCGTTGAAAGAAGCGGGTGAAGTAGGCTGCATCGGCAAAGCCGAGTTCATGCGCGATCTGCTTGACCGAGAGCGTCGTGTAGGTCAACTCCCGCTTGGCTTGCAGCACGATGCGCGCCTGCAGCAGTGCCAGCGCCGGATGGCCCAGCACCTGTTGGCAGATGCGGTTCAACTGGGTGGAGGTGATGCCGAGGCGGGCCGCGATGTCCGCCATGCCGGGCTGGCGCTTGAAGTCCCGCTCGACCAGCGCCTTGTAGCGCTCCACATAAGCCAGCGCTCGCGCGCCTGATGTTGGCTTTGTCGTTGCCGTCGTTGTTGCCGTTGCTGCCGTTGTGCCGCCATCTGCTGGCGGCACGGCCCGCATGGCCACCACGGCCAACCTCAGCATTGCCCCGTCCAGCGCCGGTCTGCGCCAGCGGTCGGTGCCCAGAAATTCGTCCGCTACCGTCCTGGCCGCCACGCTCAGCGCCTGTGTCCTGGGGTCGCCGGGCTGCAGTTGCAGCGCTGACGCTTGAGCCAGCAAGGCCAACAGGGCGGGCTCGGTGGCCAGCAGCGCTTTCAAATAAGCCTCGTTCACCGTGATCACCCAACCCTCGGCTCCGGGCGAAAAGCGAAAGCCATGGGCGACCAGGGCCGGCACGATCACCAGCCCGGGCCCGGCCAAGTCGGTGCTGCGTTCGTCGAGGTGCACGCGGGCGAGGCCGGACTCGATCAGCAAGAACTGGCTCAGCACCTCATGCCGGTGCGGCCGAATTTCCCAATTGTGCAATTGTCCTCGGTCTATGATCGATTCGCAATGCAGCCAGTCCACGCCGCCATTACCCTCACTCTCACCGTAAAGCCGATAGTTGGGCAGCCGCTTTGCGGTGTTTTTCAAGATTATTGACGAGGCAGGCATGGGTTCGAATTGTGCAAGTGTCTGCATGCTCTGTCCATTGCTGTGCTGACGCCCAGCGCCTACGCTAGCGAGGTTCATTTCACGTTTGCAAGGCACACCATGCGCACACAAGTCGCCATCATCGGCGCGGGCCCTTCCGGTTTGCTACTGGGGCAATTGCTCCACAAGGCCGGCATCGACAACATCATTCTTGAACGCCAGACCGGTGAGCATGTGCTGAGCCGGATTCGCGCCGGTGTGCTGGAACAGACCACGGTCGACCTGCTCGATGAGGCCGGCGTCGGCCAGCGTATGCATCAGGAGGGCTTGGTGCACGACGGCTTCGAGCTGGCCTTTGGCGGTGCCCGCCACCGTATCGACTTGCGCACGCTGACTGGCGGCAAAAAGGTCATGGTCTACGGCCAGACCGAGGTCACCCGCGACTTGATGGACGCCCGCGCCGCCGCCGGCTTGCTGACGATTTACGAAGCCGCCGATGTCGCGCTGCATGACTTTGATGGCGAGCGGCCACGCATCAGCTACACCGTGGATGGGCAGACGCACGAGATCGCTTGCGACTTCATCGCCGGCTGTGACGGTTTCCACGGCGTCAGCCGGGCCAGCGTGCCGGCCACCGCAGTGAAGCATTACGAAAAGGTCTACCCCTTCGGCTGGCTGGGCGTGCTGTCGGACACACCGCCAGTGGCGCATGAGTTGATCTACTCCAACCATGAACGCGGCTTTGCCCTGTGCAGCATGCGATCGCCCACCCGCAGCCGCTACTACGTGCAATGTCCGTTGACCGACAAGGTCGAGCAATGGAGCGATGCCCGCTTTTGGGACGAATTGCGCACGCGTATCGGCCCGGCGGCGGCTGAAGCGCTGGTCACCGGCCCGTCGATCGAGAAAAGCATCGCCCCGCTGCGCAGCTTTGTGGCCGAGCCCATGCGCTTTGGCCGGCTCTTTCTGGCCGGCGATGCCTCGCACATCGTGCCGCCCACCGGGGCCAAGGGCCTGAATCTGGCCGCTTCCGATGTGCGCTATCTGTCGCGGGCTT
>CANFYD010000026.1 GCA_947450745.1 Burkholderiales bacterium | reverse complement strand
TCGACAGCAGCACGCGCCCCATTTCATCGCGTCGGCCCAGCGGCACGTTTTGGCTCAGGTCGCCGCCGGCAATGCGCTCGGTGACTGTCACCATTTGGGCCACCGGCGTCAGCAGTTGTCGCATCGATCGGCTCATCAGCAGGGCCAGCGCGGCCACCAGTGCGGGAATCAGCAGCAGCAAGAGATTGCGCATGAAACTGGCCTGGCTGTGGCGCTGACTCAGGTCGGACTTCAAGGCCGCCAGCACCTGAGAGGAAACCTCGGCTTGCAGCTGCGCGGCGGTCGAAAAACTGGCGGCGAGTTGCTCGAGCGGATAGTTGACATCCAGCGCCGCCGCGCGCGTCGTGTTGTCCACCAGCTGGCGCTGCTTTTCCATTTGCGCCGCCAACGACGCCCAGGTGGTCTGCATGGCGCCGCCTGTTCTTTCGGCCGCCTGCATGCTTTGCTGCGTCAGTTCGGCATGTTCGCGGTAGCGGGTCAAGGCCGCTGCCACCGCGCCAATATCGTCCACCGCAGCGGCGCTGGCCAGGCTGCCCAACTCCGACAAGGCGTCGCTCACCCGGGGCGCGGCTTGCAGGCCGGCCATGACGGCGAAATAGGTGGCGGCTTGTGGGTCCAACAGCAGTCCCACATCGCCGTTGAAGTCCGCCACGGCGCGAAACGCCAGCGCCGACAGGCTCAAGTGCCGACTCATCAGTCGGGCAAGGTCTGGCCGCGCACTCTCCAGCTCGGCGGTCAAGGCATTGAACTGCTCGGCCAGCGCGTGGGCTGCGGCCGCATGACGAGCTGCAAAGCCAGCCTCTGGCGCGGCCAAGCTGCGGCTCAACATCTGTATTTGCTCGCGTACTGCTTGCTGACTGGCCGCTAACTCACGGCGCGCATCGGGTCGGGTCGACAGCGCCTCGGCGGCCAAGCGCCGGTGTGCTTGCAAGGCGCTCAGGCTGTCTTGCCAAGCCAGGTTGACCGGTAAGCCTTGCGCCTCGCGCGCCACCGTGTCCAGTTGACTGACGTAGCGGTTCAACAGCAAAGCGCTGGGCAACAAGCCCATCAGCAGGGCGAGCAGGCCGACCAGCCGGAGCCGCGACCTGAGGCTCCATTGGTGCGAAAAGTTCAGAAAATTCATGACGACTCCGTGCTGCCTGGCGTGGTGCCCGACTTTGTGGATGAAGACTTCCCTGCTCGGCGGTCAACAAAAAACCTGCTGCCACCGGCGCGGCCTTTGACCACCTTTTTAGGCTCGATCAAGGCGGTGGCGAGTGCCCTTGAGTTTTCAAACGCGCAGCATTCGACACAAATGACGCCGGCGCTGAGCGTGGGCAGTGGGTGAAAAGTGGGCTGGTTTTGGCGGTTGGCGGTCGTGTAGCCACCGCTTTGCAGGTGCTCGGTCGAAAAGAACTCACGCACGCCCGCATCGAAATCGCTGCAGACGCGCTGCAACCTGGCATGCCAATCGGTTGAGCACAAGACCATCAAAAAGTCATCACCGCCGATGTGGCCGACGAAGTCGATGGCCGGCTCGATCGCTTGCAGCAAGGTCTGGGCGGTGAATTTGATGATGTCGTCGCCGCAGCGGTAACCGTAAACATCGTTGAAGGGCTTGAAGTTGTCGATGTCCCACACCGCCACGACAAACGCTTGGCCCTCCTTGATCAGGACGTCGATGTGGCTGTCGATCGGCACATTGCCGGGCAACAAGGTGAGAGGGTTGGCGTAGCGGGCCGAGTTGACCTGCAAATCGGACACCGCCTTGAGCAGGTCAGACGTGCGGCCGCTGCCGAAATAAGTGCCGTCCTGGGTCACGACAAAGCCGTCCACCATCAAACTGTCGTCCAGGTTGGCGATCGCCTCGCTCATCGTGCGCAGGCTGGCGCTGACGTCGAAGACCAGGGGCTGGCTGTCCATCAGTTTCAGGCAGCTGTGGTGGGCGTGGATGTCCATGAAAAAGCGCTCCGAACTGCGCTTCAGCACATGCATCGAGCGCAGCAAGCCGATCGGACGCTGGGCGTCATCCAGCACCGGAATCGCATACAACTGATCGTCGAACTTGAACATGTCCACCGCGCCCAGGCAGCTGATCTTGGCCGAGACGGTGTGGCCACGCCTGGCCAATTGGGCGGCGGTGGTGATGGCGCCTGGCAGCAGCCGCACGGTCGGTAGTTGTGCCTCGTCCCAATGCAACAGTGCCTGCACCTCGGCCCGCAAGCTGCTGCGCGGCGTGGCGCTCGGGCGGGCAAACAAGTAGCCCTGGCAATATTTGACGCCCAGGCGGTGCAGCACGTTCAGATCGCCGGCTTGCTCCAAGCCTTCGGCGATGACGGTGCAGCCGGCCGAGCTGGCCAAATCCATGATGGCGCGGACAAAGTGCTGTTTGAGCGGGTCCTGAGCCATGCCGTCAATGAAGTGGCGGTCGATTTTGACAAATTCGGGTTTGAGGTCGAGCCAGCGCTTCAAGCTCGCAAACCCTTCACCCAGATCATCGAGTGCAATGGCAAAGCCCAAGCGACGCAGTGCATCAGCGCTGCTGCGCAAGCGCTCCGGATCAAGGCTGACCCGTGTCTCGGTCAATTCAAGCACCATCCGCGAGGGCGGCATGCCAAAAGCGGCCAGGTCACTGCTGATGAGGTCGATCCGGGCTTCAGCGGTCAGCAGGCTGTCGACGCTCAAATTCAAGAATATCTGACCGGGCAGCTTGAGTTCCTTGAAGCGCTGCAAGGCCCGCCGGATCACGAGGCGCTCCAGCTCCAACAGGCGGCCAAAGCGCGCCGCCACATCAAACAGCACCAACGGCGAGTGCAGACTGGAATTTGCCGGGCCGCGCGTCAGCGCTTCGAAGCCCAGAATCGTGCGGCGGTCAATGTCGACGATGGGCTGAAAGTGGATGTCAAAGGTCTTATCACGCAGCAGGTCGTCGAGCAATTGCGCGAGTGGATCAAGCGCCGGCCCAGGCCCAGGCTTCGGCACAGGCGCAGGCGCAGGCAGCGCCCGCTTTGCCACGGCCTGCGCGGCTGCGGCGGCAGCAAGCAGCGACTTGGTTTGATGGGGGGCTTGAGTTTGACTGGATGCTGGGTCGGACATAGAGGGCCTGAGCGTACGCAAGGCGCACGGCAGGCATCTTCCAATCCCGATGTGTCAGGGTCTTTAAACCAGCCGCCAATCAAGTTGAAGTCTTGCTTTTCAAGCTCAAACCCACTGCATGCGTGAGTTTTTCACGAAGTCGGCCTCACACCATCGCTTCCACCACCATCTGCACCCGCTGCTGCCCCTGGTATTCGTCCAGGCTGAGCCGGTAGGCGAGGCGGCCGCTGGGGGGGAGCGGTTCGCTGTGGCCAAACCAGATCGCTTCGCGCAGCATGCCGCCTTGGCGCACGCGCAGCTTCATGTGGCGCTCGCCGACCAGGCGTTGCGACACGATGGTCACGTCGTCGCAGAACAGCGGCGCTTCAAAGGCCTGACCCCAGACTTGCGCGTCCAGCGCCCGCACGGTTTCGGCGGTGAATTGCTCCGCTGCCAGTGGGCCGTCGGTGCGCAGCGTGCGGGTCAGCGTGGCGGCGTCCAGCCATTCGTTGGCCACTTGTTGCAGGGCGGCGTCGAAGCAGGCAAAGCCGTCCTCAGCCAGCGTGCAGCCGGCCGCCATCGAGTGACCGCCAAATTTTTTCAGCACCTCCGGGTGGCGCTTGGCCACCAGGTCCAGCGCGTCGCGCAAGTGAAAGCCGGCAATCGAGCGGCCCGAGCCCTTCAATTGCCCGTCGGCACCGCGGGCGAACACAAAGGTCGGGCGGTGCAGGCGGTCCTTCAAGCGCGAGGCGATGATGCCGACCACGCCTTCGTGAAAATCGGGCTCGAAGATGGACAGCGCGGCGGGCGGCGCGCCGTTCAGCTTCGGGTCTTGCAACAGTTCATCGAGCTTCAACTCGGCTTGCTCGCGCATGTCGGCCTCGATGACGCGGCGCTCGCGGTTGATCGCATCGAGCTGCTTGGCCAGCTCCAGCGCGCGGGTCGGGTCGTCGGTCAACAGGCATTCGATGCCCAGCGTCATGTCGGACAAGCGACCGGCCGCGTTGATGCGCGGCCCCAGCGCAAAGCCGAGGTCGAAGGCATTGGCGCGGGCGCAATCTCGCCCGGCGGCGCTGAACAGTGCGGCAATGCCCGGCTGCACCCGGCCGGCGCGCATGCGCTTCAAACCCTGCGCCACCAAGCGGCGGTTGTTGGCGTCGAGCTTGACCACGTCGGCCACCGTGCCGAGCGCCACCAAGTCGAGCAGGCCGTCGAGCTTGGGTTGCGCGGCGGCAGTGAAGCGGCCGCGTGCGCGCAACTCGCTGCGCAGCGCCAGCAACACATAAAACGCGACGCCGACGCCGGCCAAGTTCTTGCTCTCGAACGTGCAGCCGGGCTGGCTGGGGTTGACCAGCGCGTCGGCTGCCGGCAGCTCGATCACGCCGCCGATCAAGGCGGGCAAGTGGTGGTCGGTCACCAGCACTTGCAGACCGAGTGCTTTGGCGTGGGCCACGCCGGCCAGACTGGCGATGCCGTTATCGACGGTCATCAACACCTGCGGCTGCAGCGCCATGGCCAGCTCGACGATGGCCGGCGTCAGGCCGTAGCCGTGAATGGCACGGTCGGGCACCACATAGCAGAGTTGTTCCGGCCGGGCACCCAGCAGGCGCAGGCCGCGCAGGGCGACGGTGCAGGCGGTGGCACCGTCGCAGTCGTAGTCGGCCACGATGCAGATGCGGGCGTCGGCCTCGATGCTGTCGGCCAGCAGTTGCGCAGCGGCGCTGATGCCCAGCAAGCCTTCGGGCGGCAGCAACCTGGCCAAGCCGTCGTCCAGCTCATCTGCCGTGCGCACCCCGCGCGCGGCGAACAGTTGCGCCATCAAAGGGCTCAAGCCCGCTTCTTGCAAAGCCCAAGCGGCGCGCGGCGGCACGTCGCGGGTCAATAGCTGGGGCTGATTTTGTGGAGTGTTCATAGCGAGCCCAGCAGTCGGGCCGTGTCGGCCTGGGGCGGCAGCAGGCGCTGCCAAAGCTGCCGCAGCGGGGTACGCGGCGGCAGTGTGTAGCTTTGTGCATGGCGCTCGCCGCACAGCGTCAGCTGCACAGGTTGGCCGCTTGTTGCCAGTGCCAGCGCCTGCGCCACCGGGCCGGCATCGAGCGCGCGCCAAGCCTCGGCCCAGGCGGCCCAGTCGCCGTTCAACAGCGGCTCGCGCAATCGCTCTTCGAGCTGCAGATCGGCCGGCAAGGTCGAGGTTTGAGCCGCCCCGCAGCCGCTGATCCAGACCGAGTTGAGCGGCAAGGCGCCGCGTGCCTCGCGAGCTTCGTTCAAGGCTTGGCCGTGCAAGAGCATTTGCACTTCGTTCTGCAAGGTACGCAGGCCGCGCGCTTGCGGCATCCAGGCATCGACGCTGCGCTGCACCACGCGGTCCAGGCTGGCGCTGGCCAAACCGGCCAGTTTGGGGTGGGCAATCAGCCATTGCGTCGGCGCGATCCAATGCGCCTGCCAGCCTTCATCCGCCGGCCACAACTCACCCAAGGTGGCAAAAAACTCGCGCGATTCGGCTTCGCTCAAGTTCAGCGCCGCCGGGGCCAGCGCGGTGATCTGGTCACTGCCGACGGACAGGTGCAGCGGCGTCAGCAAGGCCCAAGCCCAAGCCCAGTCTTGGCCGGCCGCGCTCAAACCGTGGCTGTGCGCCAGCCAGGCTGCGGTGGGCAGCGTGCCCGGCTGTGCTTGCGCCGCAGCTGCAGCGCCGCTGCGCAGCCCGGCCAAGGCCAGTTCCAGCGGTGTGTTGAAGCTGTATTCGTCGCTGCCCAGGCGCGCGCCGTGGGGCTGCAGCAGGCCGAGCAACAAGCTCAGCCGGGGCAAGGGCAGGTCGGCCAGCAGCGCAGTGCCGGCCTCGCCAGCGCTGCTGGCATGGGGAATCATCAGATGCATGGCCGGATTATCGAGGTCGGCCCGATCTCAATTCGGGTTGTCAGGACTTGCTCCGCTGAATTGCCGCTGAAGCCCGGCGTTTGGCCTCGCTAAAATGATGCATGACCATAATTTCTGCCCCCGTGGCCCTGCTCAACCGGGAGCAAGCCTTGCTTGAGTTCAACCGCCGTGTGCTGGCGCAAGCGCAGCGGCCGGATGTGCCGCTGCTGGAGCAGCTGCGCTACATCTGTATCGTGTCGTCGAACTTGGACGAATTTTTTGAAGTGCGCTTTGCCGACATGCTGGAGCAAGCGCGCGACCCGGCCAACACTGTTAGCCACCGCGATGTCGAGCGCGTCGGCAATGCCGCACACGCTTTGATCGACGAGCAATACGCGATCTTCAACGACCGCTTGACGCCCCGGCTGCTGGCCCAGGGCATCGTGGTGCTCAACCATGCCGAGCGCAATCCGGCGCAGCGCCAGTGGGTCGAGCGCTACTTTGAGCGGGCGGTGCGGCCGCTGCTGGTGCCGGTCGGGCTGGACCCGGCCCATCCGTTCCCGCAGGTGGCCAACAAGTCGCTGCACTTCATTGCGCGCCTGTCCGGCAAGGACGCCTTCGGGCGTGATAACCGCATTGCCATCGTCAAGGTGCCGCGTGCGCTGCCTCGGGTGATTCGCTTGCCGGCCGCCTTGAGTGAAGGTCAGCAGGCCTTTGTGTTGCTGACCAGCGTGGTGCGGGCGCATTTGGAGGAGTTGTTTTCGGGCCGCAAAGTAGAGTCGTTCTCGCAGTTCCGCGTCACACGAGATTCCGAGCTGGAAGTGGACGAGGACGATGTGGCCAACCTGCGCCACGCGCTGCGCTCTGGCTTGACGACCCGGCACTTCGGGCGCGCCGTGCGCTTGGAGGTGGTCAACACCTGCCCGAGCGAGCTGGCGCAGTTCCTGCTGGAACAGTTCGATCTGCCGGCGGCCGCGCTGTACCGCGTCAACGGGCCGGTCAATTTGGGACGCTTGAACGAGCTGATCGACCAGACCGATGCGCCGGCGCTGCGCTTCAGACCGTTCGAGCCGGTCTGGCCGCAGCGCCGGCTGGTGCGGCAAAAGTCGATTTTTGAGCAATTGCGCAAGGCCGATGTGCTCTTGCATCACCCGTTCGAGAGTTTTGAGCCAGTGGTGCAGTTCCTGCGTGAAGCGGTGGACGACCCCGATGTGCTGGCCATCAAGCAGACGATTTACCGCGCCGGCAGCAAGTCGGTGCTGATGGAGCTATTGATTGAGGCAGCGCGGCGCGGCAAGGAGGTGATGGCGGTGGTGGAGCTGAAAGCGCGCTTCGACGAAGAGGCCAATATCAACTGGGCCGAGCGCCTGGAAGCGGTCGGTGCGCAGGTGGTGTACGGCATCGTCGGTTACAAGACCCATGCCAAATTGCTGCTGGTGACGCGCCGCGAGGGCAATAAGTTCAAGCGCTATGCCCATCTGTCAACCGGCAATTACAACCCCGGCACGGCACGCTTTTATACCGACCTGGGGTATTTGACGGCCGACGCCGACTTGACCGCCGACGTCGATGCGGTGTTCCGGCAACTGGCCTCGCTGGGCAAGATCAAGACGCCGCGCCGCTTGCTGCTGGCTCCGTTCAACCTGCACAGCCGCATGCTGGAGTTGCTGGCGCAAGTGGGGCGCGCTGCCGTTGCGGGGCAGGAGGCGCGCGTTGTCTTGAAGCTCAACTCGCTGACCGACGCGGCGCTGATCGATGGCCTGCTGAAGGCTTCGCAAGCGGGTGTGCGCATCGACCTGATCATCCGTGGTGCCTGCATGTTGCCGCCGGGACTGCCGGGCATCAGCGACAACATCGTGGTGCGGTCGGTGGTGGGGCGCTTCTTGGAGCACACGCGCATCAGTTATTTCCGCTGGGGCAAGAGTGAGGCCGAGGAGGTGTTGTACCTGGCCAGCGCGGATTGGATGAGCCGCAATATGTTTCGGCGCATCGAGGTGGCTTGGCCGGTGCTGGATGTCAAGTTGCGCCAGCGCATCATCGATGAAGCCTTGCAGCCGTATTTGCACGACCAAAAGGATGCTTGGCAATTGGGGCCAGACGGGCATTCGGTGCGCATCTCGGACCGTGGCCCGAGTGCGCAGCAAGCGCTGATACAGCTTTTTGAATCGACTTGACCGTCAAGTTAACAAGGAGTGCGACGATGGATTTGATACTTTGGCGGCATGCGGAAGCGGAATTGCTGCGGGAGGGTTCCACCGACCTGGCGCGTTGCTTGACGGCCAAGGGCGAGCGCCAAGCGCAGCGCATGGCGCAGTGGTTGAACCACCGGCTGGCCGCCACCACGCGAGTGCTGGTCAGCCCGGCCGAGCGCACGCGCGCCACAGCCGCCGCGCTGGGCCGCGAGATGCGCATCTTGCCGGCCTTGAGCCCGGATGCCAGCGTGCAGGATTTGTTGACGGCTGCGCGTTGGCCCCGCTCGACCGAGCCGGTGCTGCTGGTCGGCCACCAGCCCAGCCTGGGACTGCTCGCGTCGCTGCTGATGACGCAGACCGAGCAGCCCTGGGCGATCAAAAAAGGCGCGGTCTGGTGGTTGCGCACGCGGCAACGCGAAGGGGTCAGTGAGGTGATTTTGCAGGCGGTGCAGGGGCCGGATTGTTTGTAGCGATCTGACCTGCGTCGGCGTTGGCGTCACTGCGCTTGCGCCAGCATGCGGGTCGCGACCCGCCCTACGGGGGCAGCCAAGCGGGGCTGCTCGAGTAAGGGCGATCTACCGGCAAGAACCCGCTTGAAGTGTTGGGGACAGAGCTACTCGCGAGTACCCTCGGGCGATCTGACCCACAAGAACCCGCTTGATCAGTTGGGGTCAGAGCTACTCGCGAGTGCCCTCGGGCGATCTGACCCACAAATACCTAAGCTATCGTCAATTCCAACATCCCGCTCCGGCTCCAGGCTTGGGCTTCTTCTTGCAGCAGGTAAAAGGCGCGGGGTTGTTGGGTGGACCAGGCTTTGGGCAGGCTCAGGGACAGCTTGCGGCCGTGGCGGCGCAGGCGCAGGGCGCTGAGGTCGGTGGCACCGCGGGCGTGGCAGGCCAGGGCGGCCAGGCGCAGGCTGGCGACTTGCCATAAAAAGCCCTCGTCGGCCATTTGCGCGTCGATCTTGCGCAGGCCACCACGTTGCCCCAGGGCCAAATCGCCCAGGCGCTGCAGCTGATCTTGGGAAAACCCGGCCGCGTCCACATGCGACAGCAGGTAGGCGCTGTGGCGGTGGTAATCGTGGTGGGACACCATCATGCCGATCTCATGCAGCGAGGCGGCCCAGGCCAACTCGCGCTGTTGCTCATGTGGGCTGGTCGGCAGCAGTTGCTGATGCAAGTCCAGCGCCAAGGTCTGCACGCGTTTGGCCTGCGCCAGATCAACGCCAAAGCGCTGCTGCAGCGCCTTCACCGACGCTTCGCGCAGGTCCAGCGTGGCGGCACCGCGCTCAAGCTCGAGCCGCTCGTTCTGGTCAAAGATGACGCCTTGGCGCAAAGCGCCCTTGGCCGGCAGCAATTCGTCGATGCCGAACTGGGTCAGCAAGGTGTAGAGGATGCACAACCCGCCGCCGACCACCGCGCGGCGTTCGTCCTTCAGACCGGGCAGTTCGAGCTTGTCCATGCTGCCGGCGGACAGGCATTTCTCGATGCACCAGCGCAAGCTGTCCTGGGTGATGCGGCCGTCGGTGACGCCGCTGGCCACCAGCATCTGCGCCACCGCACCGACCGTACCGGATGAGCCCAGGGCTTCGCGCCACAGCTCCGGCCGGAACATCGTCAATGCTTCTTCCAGCTCGGCACCGGCCGCGACCTGTGCGGCGCGGAAGCGCTCGGCTGTGAATTTGCCATCGGGAAAGAAGCGCAGCGACAAGCTGACGCTGCCGACTTGGAAGGACTCGGCCGCCAGCGGCTTGCGGCCCCGGCCCAGAATCATCTCGGTGGAGCGGCCGCCGATGTCGATCACCAGCCGTGGCAGGTTGGACGGTTGCAGCCGGGCCACGCCGGCAAAGATAAGCCGCGCTTCCTCGCGCCCGGCAATCACCTCAACCGGGAAGCCCAGCGCGTCTTTGGCGCGCGCCAGAAAGGCGTTGCGATTGCGTGCCTCGCGCAGTGTTTGGGTGGCCACCGCGCGCACCCGGCTGGGCTTGAAGCCGTCCAGATGTTCAGCAAAGCGCTGCAGGCAATCGAGCCCGCGCTGCATGGCCGCTTCGGTCAACATGCCGTCTGCGTCCAGTCCGGCCCCGAGCCGCACGGTTTCCTTCAGGTATTTGATGCGCTTGTAGTTGCCACGCTGTATTTGCGCGAGCTCCAACCTGAAGCTGTTGGAGCCCATGTCGATGGCGGCGAGTTGGATGGGGGTATTGGATGCAGCTGGCAAATTCATGGGCGCGATTGTCGCGGCAATTTGTTGCAGTGATCTACGCAGGTGATGAGCTCATCGGCAAGGTTCAGCCGCGCTGCCTAGAATCGAGCGCTCACACCACCCCAGGAGAACCGCCGTGCTGAAAGCAGATATCGACAGCCTGACCCCGAGCCGTGACTTCAGTCGCCGCGATTTCGTCAGTACCGCACTGGGCAGCAGCTTTGCCGCCGCCGTGTTACCGGTGACGGCCCAGACGATCAAGACGGACTTTGCCGGCATCGAAGCCGGTGAGGTGTCGATCAGCGTGGGCGACTTCAAGATGCCGGCCTACCGCGCGCAGCCACTGGGCAAAACGAACGCGCCGGTGGTGCTGGTGATCAGCGAGGTTTTCGGCGTGCATGAACACATTGCCGATGTGACGCGGCGGCTGGCCAAGCAGGGCTATCTGGCGATTGCGCCCGAGCTGTTCATCCGTCAGGGTGATGCATCGTCCTACGGTGAAATCGCCAAGTTGATCACCGAGGTGGTCTCCAAAGTGCCGGACGCGCAGGTGCTGCGCGATTTGGATGCCACCGTGGCCTGGGCTGCGGCACAGGGCGGCAACACCAGTCGCTTGGCCATTACCGGCTTTTGCTGGGGCGGCCGCATCACTTGGTTGTATGCCGCCCACAACCCAGGCGTGAAGGCCGGTGTGGCTTGGTATGGCCGTTTGGTCGGCCCCAGCACCGCGCTGAACCCGCGCCAGCCGATCGACGTCGCCGCCGAGTTGAAGGGCCCGGTGCTGGGTCTCTACGGTGGGCAGGACACTGGCATTCCACTCGACACGGTGGAGCAGATGCGCGCGGCGCTGAAGGACGGTTCGGTGGCCGCCAAGCGCAGTGACATCCATGTGTACGCGACTGCGGGCCATGCGTTCAACGCCGATTACCGCCCCAGTTATCAGCGAGCCGCAGCCGATGACGGCTGGTTGCGCTGCTTGGCTTGGTTGAAGGCTAACGGCGTGGCATGACGGTCTCTGCGTGCAGGCGGCTCTTTTGACGCCTGCACGTCTTTGAACTTCAGCGGACGACCAGAACAGGTGTCGTGCAGTGGGTCAGGACTTTTTGAGTCTCGCTGCCCAGCAGCAGCGCCTGCACGCCGCGCCGACCATGTGACGCCATCACGATCAGATCACATTGGTGGGTGCTGGCATGTTCGATGATGGCTTCCCAGGCGTGCAGGGCTTCCAGCGTGTGGCCTTCGCAATCGAGGCCGGCCGCTTCGGCCAAGGTCATTGCGGCCTTGACGCGAGCTGCGGCGATGCGCTCTTGCGCGTCGAAAAACTCCTGCGGCGGGGTCGGTTGCATTTCCGACACGGCGCTGTAGGGAAAGGGCTCTTTGACGCTCAAGGTGTAGAGCTTGGCACCGTGGATACGGGCCATGCCGATGGCGGCGTTGAGCGCCTTGACGCTGATGTCTGAGCCGTCGGTGGGTACGAGAATTCGCTTGAACATGGCAGTCCTCCGTTGAGATGGGTTTGAGTGTCGTGCGGGCTTAGCCGCTCCATCTTGCGCCATGTCAAGGCTGCTGGCTAGTTCGGCTAGCCTTTGGCCAGCGGTCGGGCGGGATTGGCCGACGACCATTCACTCCATGAGCCGGGGTAGAGCTGCGAGCCGCCGAGGCCCGCATGCTCCATCGCCAGCAGGTTGTGGCAGGCGGTCACACCGGAGCCGCATTGGTGCACCACTTGAGCAGGCGTGTACGGCGCGAGCAGGGCGTTGAACTCATCGCGCAGTTGCTGCGCGGGCTTGAAACAACCATCGGCCTGCAGATTGCCCTTGAACAAGCGGTTGCTAGCACCCGGAATGTGGCCGGCCTGCGCGTCCAGCGGTTCCACGTCGCCGCGAAAGCGCTCCGGCGCTCGGGCGTCGATCAAGCGCAGTTGCCCCAGTTGCCGCTGCAGACCGGCGGCGTCCAGGCTGAGGTTCAGAGGGCCAGCGGCGATGAAAGTGCCGGGCTGTGCGGGTCGCGGCGTTGCTGCAGCGGTCGTCGCGCCGCCGGCCGCAAGCCAGGCCTGTAAGCCACCGTCCAGCACTGCCGCCGGCGCGTGACCCAACCAGCGCAGCATCCACCACAGACGTGCCGCATACATGCCGGCCTGCGCGTCGTACACCACCACTTGCAGGCCTGTGCGCAGGCCAAGTGCAGCCAGGCGCTGGGCAAAAGCGGCTCGGTCTGGCAGCGGGTGGCGGCCGTTGCGACCGGTTTTGGCCGCGCTTAGGTCGCGGTCCAGGTGCAAATAGTGCGAGCCGGGCAGATGGGCTTGGGCGTAGTCGAGTTCACCGGCGGCGGTGTCGGCGAGGTCGAAGCGGGTGTCGATCAGCAGCAGGTCGGCGCTGGCCGCGCCCAAGTGGGTCAGCTCGGCGGCCGTGATCAAGGTTTGAAAGTGGCGGGTCATGGGTTGAGCCTCACGGTTCGTTGACGGTGTGTTGAACTTGTTTGGGCGTGCTGCCGGCGCGCAGCCAGGTGGCGGCCAAGCCGGCGCAGATGATCAGGGCCATGCCCGCCAGCGCCCAGCCGGTGAGCGGGTCGCGAAACAGCAGGGCTCCGTAGGCAAAGGAGAAAACAATGCCCAGGTACTGCAGGCAGGCGATCACCAGCGTCTTGCCGCGACCATAAGCCCGCGTCATCATCAGCTGCGCTGCGGTGGCCAACAAGCCGACCGCCAGCAGCAAGGCCACGCCGTAGGGGTGGTGGCCATGCAGGGTCACCTGTTCATCGGCCAGCTTCAGCGTCAGCGTGGTCAGCGCCCCGGCCGTCACGCCGCCGAGCGAGAAGTAAAAAACGATGCGGTACTCAGGCTCGCCCGCGCGGCCCAGTGCCGTCACTTGCAAATAGGCCAGCGCGGACAACATGCCGGACAGCAGACCAGCCAGGGCGTACCAGAGCTGCTGCTGATCCAGCGTCGGGCGCAGCACCATGGCCACGCCGACAAAACCCAGCAACACGGCCGCCACCAGCCGCGAGTCCACGCGAGCGCTGCCCAGCAGCACGCCGCCGCCGATCAGAAACAAGGCCATCCAGACCGAGGACATGTAGTTCAGCGTCATGGCGGTGGCCAGCGGCAGCTTGCCGATGGCATAGAACCACAGCGACAGCGCGATCACGCCCGACAGACTGCGCCAGAAATGCATGGCCGGCACGGCGGTGCGCAAGGTTTTGCCCTGCACCAGCGTCACCGCGCCGAGCATCAGTACGCCAACCATGCCGCGGTACATGACGATTTCGCCGGCCAAGTAGAACTCCGACGCCAGCTTGACGCAGACCCCCATGGTGGCGAACAAGAACGTGGCGATAACCATCAACAGCGGTGCGGGCATGGCGGTTTGTTAGGACATTCGGTCTGGAAATGCCAACGCCCCGGCAAGTCGATGCGTGGGGCGTTGGGCGGGTGCTGCGTGGGCGACTTTGCGCTCAGCCGGTGAACTGCATCTCGCGCCGATACCACTGGTGAAAGTGTTGCATGCCGTCTTCCATCGGGCTTTGGTAGGGGCCGGTTTCGTTGTCGCCTCGCGCCATCAGGGCGCGGCGGCCCATGTCCATGCGCAGGGCGATTTCGTCGTCTTCCACGCAGGTTTCCATGTAGGCGGCTTGGTGGGCTTCGACGAAATCGCGCTCGAAGGCCGCGATTTCTTCGGGGTAGTAGAACTCGACGATGTTGGTGGTCTTTTGCGGCCCATCGGGGAACAGCGTGGACACCACCAGCACATGCGGATACCACTCGACCATGATGTGGGGGTAATAGGTGAGCCAGATCGCACCGGCGTCCGGCGACTTGCCGCCGCGGAACTTCAGCACCTGCTCGTGCCAGCGCTGATAGACCGGCGAGCCTGGCTTGGCCAATTCCTTGTTGATGCCGACGGTTTGCACCGAATGATTGCGGCCAAACTCCCAGGCCAAGTCTTCACAGGTGACAAATTGACCCAGGCCGGGGTGGAAGGGGCCGACGTGGTAATCCTCCAAATAGACCTCGATGAAGGTCTTCCAGTTGTAGTCGCAGGTGTGCACATGCACCTTGTCCAGCACATAGCCGCTGAAATCAAGCGAAGCGGCCGGGCCCAGTTGGGCCAGCTCAGTCGCCACATCGTGGCCGTTGTCCTCGAACAACAGTCCGTTCCACTCGCGCACGGCATAGCGGTTCAGGTTCAGGCAAGGATCTTGTTCAAAATGTGGCGCGCCAATCAGCTCGCCCTTCAAGTCATAAGTCCAGCGGTGCAGCGGACAGACGATGTTGCTGCGGGTATTGCCGCGGCCCCGCAACATCACCGCCTGGCGGTGGCGGCAGACGTTGGAGATCAGCTCCAGCCCTTCCGGTGTACGCACCAAGGCGCGGCCTTCACCTTCTTGGGGCAGGGCGTAATAGTCCCCGACCTGCGGCACCGCCAGCGCGTGGCCCAAGTAGCGCGGGCCGCGCTGAAAGATCAATGCCTGCTCCGCCCGGAACAAGGCCTCATCGAAATAAGCGCTGACGGGAAGTTGCGAAGCGCAGCGTTCAAGAGCTGAGAGGGAAATACTCAGGTCAGACATGGTCCAAGTGGGTCTTTCGAGAAGCCTTTGGTGGGTGCCCGGCCGCCGCCGGCTTATGCCTGC
>CANFYD010000025.1 GCA_947450745.1 Burkholderiales bacterium | reverse complement strand
TGGGTTGAAATCAAGCGGAGCAAGGCGCGCAGCATGGCAGGTCAGGTCGGGTCAGGGAGCTGGGGTGGGCGACTCAGGCATCAATCACGGCGGCGGCTCAGCAAGCCCACCAGAGCCATCAGGGCCGCACCGGTGGCAGCAGCGATCAGCACGGATTTGACCGGCTCGACGCGGATGTATTGCTTGGTCGTGTACGACACATCGTGGGCACGGTCACGGATGCTTTCGGCACCATCCTGCACCGCATGCACGGCGCGCTTGGCCATGGCACTGGTCTGATCGGCAGCGCGGCTGAGCAGCGGTGCGGCTTGGTCACGCAGCTCCTGCACACCGACCGCCAGGCTGCTGACTGCTTCGGATGCGCGCTGTTGGGTCGACCGGATCACGGACTCGGCGGCCTGCCCGGCTTGAGTCAAGCCATTGCTGCCATTGACGGGGGGCGTATTTTGGTTGCTGAACATGGGATTCCTTTGGAGTCGGGGTGGGGTGGAGGTGGGGAAGATCAAAAACTATTTCTTCGAGATCAAGCCGAACAAAAAGCTCGCCACGGCAAGGACAACGAAGATGACGAACAAGATCTGCGCAATGCCGACAGCACTGGAAGCAATGCCGCCAAATCCAAACAGCGCCGCGATCAGCGCGATGACAAAGAAAACGACGGCGTAATGCAGCATGGCGGGGCTCCAGTTGACCGAAGTTTGCTCGGCCGAGATTCTGAAAATATGCAGCCAGGTGACTCGCTGCAGCAGGACTTCAGTGTGTTCCCGGTACCGGTCCACGGCGATAGGCTGTCGGCTTGGCGGGGCGTCGGACGACTCAACAACGCGGCGTAGGACAGCGCCGACAATCGCTGATTTACGCGCTGTCTGCCTCCTCTGCAGGCCCCTCGGGCAGGCTCAGTTGCACCAGCGCGCCCTGGCCGGGTGTCGAGACCACCGTCAAGCGGCCGCCTTCGGCCTCGGCACGAAAACGCATGCCGACCAGCCCGTAGGCCGACTTCGGCTTGGCCGTCGCATCGAACCCGATGCCGTCATCCCGCACGGAGGCCAGCACCTGCCCATCCACCAGGCCCAAGCTGATCCAGATCTGCCGCGCCCGGGCATATTTGGAAATATTGGTGGTCGCCTCCTGCACAAAGCGGTAGACCACCAACTCGGTGGCGGCGGACAAACGCACCGGTTCCAGCGCACAAGTCACTTTCAAACCCTTGGCCTCGGCAAACTCGCGCACCAGGATTTCCAGCGTCGGCACGAGGCCCAGATTGCTCAAGGTGGACGGACGCAAGTCTTCGATGATGTCGCGGCCCAGCGTGATGCTGGCGTTCAGCGTCTCGACCAAATGAGCCAGCCGCTCCAGCGCCTCGGGCGCGGTGCCTGCCAAGCGTGACTTGATGCGCGCAGCATCGAGCTTGGCCGAGGTCAGCAAGGCACCCAACTCGTCGTGCAGATTGCGCGCCAGGCGGCCGCGTTCGTCTTCACGGGCGGTCAGCAGATGTTTTGTCAGCTCGGTCAACTGCGCGGTGCGCTGCACCGCCTCCAACTCCAGCCGGTCACGCTCCAGCTCTAGCGTGCGTTTCAATTCCAGTTGCTGTTGCTTCAAGGTCAAGGTCTGACGCAAATACAAAAACAGCGCCAGCAGACTGATGGCGCTGAGCGTGGCCACGCCGAGGCGGCTGATCAGTAGCGTTTGATGCAGCACCTCGCGCCGAGCCGCGAAATGCTGCGCTTCAAAGCGCAGCAAGTCGGCCACCACCGAGCGGAAATCATCCATCTGCGCTTTGCCGGAGCTTTCCAGAACCAGCTGCATGGCGTCGTCGCGCCGGCCCGCGTCAAAGAGCTGAATCGTCGTCTCCAGCTCGGTCAATTTGGCCCCGGCCAAGGCCCGCAAGTGCGTCAGCGCTGCCCTGGAATCTGCTTGCTGGCCATGCTCGGCTTGCAACAAGCGGAATGATTCGTCGATCACCGGCAAGGCGTTCAAGTAGGGCTCGAGATAGTCTTTTCGGCTCGTCAACAAATAGCCGCGCTGTCCGGTTTCGGCATCCAGCAAGCTCATCTGCAACTGCCGAACGGTGGCTCTTGTGGCCGTCATCGACTCCATGTCATGCAGCACTTCACTGGAGCGCCAGTAAGAGCCCTCACTGACAAACATGATGGCCACCGCAGCAATGCAAGCCAGCGGAACGACGACGGGGCTGCGCTGGGCAACGTGAAAAAGATTCATGAATCAGCTCTTGGGGGGAAACGTGGGATCATTAAACGAGGAGAGTTGCAAAAAACCATGATTCGAATTGCTATCGTTGACGACCATGCCATGGTGCGCGCCGGACTGCGCCAGTTCTTTGCCGACCAGATCGATTTTCAGGTAGTGGCCGAGGCCAGCAATGGCCGCGAGGCACTCGACATCGTGCGCCAGGGCGAGGTGGATGTGATGGTGCTGGACATCTCGATGCCCGACCAGAGCGGCGTTGACGCGCTGGCGGCCATCAAGGCCCGAGCGCCCGACCTGCCGGTGCTGATCTTGAGCGGCTTCGCCGAATCGCATTACGCCACCACCTTGCTGCGCCAGGGCGCAAGCGGCTATTTGAACAAAGATTGCGACCCGGAGGACATCGTGCGGGCCATCCGCACCGTGGTGCGTGGCCGCAAATACATCACCGCCGGCGTGGCCGAACAATTGGCCGAAAGCCTCAGCCACGGTGGTGACCGACCGGCGCACGAAACTTTGTCCGAGCGCGAGTTGCAAGTGTTCCTGCGCTTGGCCAAGGGGGAAACGATCGGCCACATGGCCGACAGCATGTCGCTCAGCGTCAAGACGGTCAGCACCTACCGCACCCGGGTGATGGAAAAAATGACGCTGGAATCGAACAGCGATTTGACTTACTACGCGCTGAAGAACGGCTTGATTCAGTGAGGCGGGCCGGCTGAGCGCCCAGTTCAAATCAGCTCGGCACGCCGCCCTCACCCACCGCCAGACCGCTGCAGTACGAAATCAGATCATCGATCTCGTTGGACTTGTCGAACACGCGCACAGCACCCAGCTCCAGGCATTTGCGGCGCATGTCTGTGGTGGCGTAATTGCTCAGCACCACCACGCTGTGACGTTCGGGCAGCTTCTGAATCGCCTTCAGCACGCCGAGGCCGGAGCCACGTTTCAAAAAGATGTCCACGATCACCAAATCGAACGGATGGCTGGGCAAGGCCAGCCAGGACACGGCCGTCGCTTCGTCTTCAGCGGTGCCGACCACGTCCACCGGCCCCAGCTCTTCCAGCGTGGCAATCAGGTTTTCTCGAATGACCGGGCTGTCTTCGACGATGTAAGTCTTGAGCTTGCGCATGGATGTGTGTTTCTGAATGGCCTGAGCCTGAGCTTTCAGCGTCTCTTGGTGCACCTCGTGAATGCAGGGGGCAATTCGCGTCAAACGGCCAACCCCTGCCCGTGTGCACTCAGTGTTACATCTGAGCCGCGCAGATAACAGGGGCGAGCGACGCAATCGCTTGTCAGACAACGCCTACAAGCCGCAGCGCTGCGACCACGGCCTGCACCGGGCAAAGAGCCAGCGCAGCACGCGCCAAGCACAGACGTCGGCACGGCTGCCACTCAGCCCGCAGCAGCGGCTGGAGCGGCTGGGGTAAAATTTTGCTCCAATCAACGCAGCCCCTGGACAAATACCATGCACCGCTGTGTCTCCAAAGCCCTGGCGCTGACCGCGCTGGTGGCCAGCGCCGGTTTCAGCCTGAGCCTGAGTTTCAGCGCACAAGCGCAAACACACCGGCAATTTCCGCCACAGGCCTTGCGCGGCGACCTGATGGTCACGCAAGCCCCCGACATCAACCTGAACGGCCAAGCAGCACGCCTGTCACCGGGCAGCCGCATTCGCGACGCCAACAACCTGCTGCTGCTTTCAGCCAGTTTGAGCGGCCAGAAGAACACGGTGCACTTCACCGTCGACGAGGCCGGTCTGGTCAAGGACGTCTGGCTGCTGAACGCCGCTGAACTGGCCAACAAGACCTGGCCCCGCACCCGCCAAGAAGCCGCCGCCTGGGCTTTTGAGCCCGCCAACCAGACTTGGACCCGGCGTTGAACGCGCTGCATCGCACTGAGACATCGATATGACCCAGAAAAAAGTATTCATCAAGACCTTCGGCTGCCAAATGAACGAGTACGACTCGGGCAAGATGGCCGACGTGCTGGGCGCAGCACAGGGCTACGAAAAGACCGACAACGTCGAAGAAGCCGACTTGATCCTTTTCAACACCTGTTCGGTGCGCGAAAAAGCGCAGGAGAAAGTCTTCTCCGACCTCGGCCGGGTCAAGCACCTGAAGGAAAAGGGCGTGTTGATCGGCGTGGGCGGTTGCGTGGCCAGCCAGGAAGGTGCTGCCATCATCGACCGCGCACCGTACGTCGATCTGGTGTTCGGCCCGCAGACCCTGCACCGACTGCCGCAAATGATCAACGCCCGCCTGGCCGAGCACCGGCCGCAGGTGGACATCAGCTTCCCCGAGATTGAAAAGTTCGACAACCTGCCGCCCGCCAAGGTGGACGGCGCTTCGGCCTTTGTCTCCATCATGGAAGGCTGCTCGAAATACTGCTCCTACTGCGTCGTGCCCTACACGCGCGGCGAAGAGGTGTCGCGCCCGTTTGATGACGTGCTGACCGAGATCGCCGGGCTGGCCGACCAAGGCGTGATGGAAATCAACTTGCTGGGGCAAAACGTCAACGCCTATCGCGGCAAGATGGGTGACACCGGTGAATTCGCTGATCTGGCGCTGCTGCTGGAATACGCGGCCGAAATCCCCGGCATCCAGCGCCTGCGCTTCACCACCAGCCACCCGAACGAATTCAGCCAGCGCTTGATCGAGGCCTACGGCAAGATTCCGCAACTGGTCAACCACCTGCATTTGCCGGTCCAGCACGGCAGTGACCGCATCCTGATGGCGATGAAACGCGGCTATACCGCGCTGGAATTCAAAAGCACGATCCGCAAGTTGCGCGCCATCCGCCCGGACATCCGTATCGCCAGCGACTTCATCATCGGCTTCCCCGGCGAAACCGAGGACGACCATGCCAAGCTGATGAAGCTGGTCGATGACGTCGGTTTCGATGCCTCATTCAGCTTCATCTTCAGCCCTCGCCCCGGCACGCCGGCCGCCGCGCTGGAGGATCTGGCGCCCTACGCGGTCAAAAACAAACGCTTGCAGGAGCTGCAAGCGGCGATCGAAGCCAACACGCTGGCGATCAGCCAGACCATGGTCGGCCGCAGCCACCGCATCCTGGTCACCGGCAACGCCCGCAAAGACCCGAGCGAGTTGATGGGCCGCACCGAATGCAACCGCATCGTCAACTTCAAGGGTCAGCCGCGTTTGATGAACCAGTTGGTCGACGTCAACATCACCCAGGCCTTTGCGCATTCGCTGCGCGCCGAGGTCGCTACCCGCGAAGGCGTCAACGAGCTGGTTTGAGCATCAGCCAGGCCTGCGGCAGGCTGATGCCGATCAGCATCAGCCCATAGCCGGCCATCTTGCCGTCGCGCTCCAGCAGGGCCAGCGCCAGCAGCAAGCCCAGGCTGCCACCGACGGCCCCACGCCAAGCCAGCGCCGACCATGAATGTGTTTTCAGTTCGCGCCGCCACAGCAGTTTGACAAGCGCAGCCAACAGGCCGGCCACCCACCAAGCCGGCACAAAGAAATTGCCAAAATGCCACAAAGCGTCGAGCGGATTCATCAGCCGGATGTCCAAACAATGGTGAAAGAACGCCCGGTCTTGATGCAAATCAACGGTATCAAGGCCCCGCAATTGAAACGGTCGCCACAGGCACGAGCCGTAAATTTTATAATCTCCTCATGACGGTGTTCACTCTTGGTCTGAATCACAACTCCGCGCCACTCGACTTGCGCGGGCGGTTCGCCTTCACGCTTGAACAATTGGCCCCGACCTTGCAAGGCTTTCGCCAGCAATTGCAGACGGGCGGGCCGCGTCAACCCCCTGCCGTTGCCGAAGCCGCAATTTTGTCGACCTGCAACCGCACCGAGCTGTACGTGGCCGGCCAAGCAGGCCAAGCCGGCCAAGTGGGCTTGATCCAGCCAGCGGTCGAATGGCTGGCCCAGGTCGGTGGTATCAGCAGCCAAGCCTTGATGGACCACGCCTATGTGCGCGAAGGCAGCGACGCCGCCAGGCATGCGTTCCGCGTCGCCAGCGGGCTTGATTCGATGGTGCTGGGCGAGCCGCAAATCCTCGGCCAAATGAAGCAGGCCGTGCAAGAGGCCACCCAGGCCGGCACGGTGGGCAAGACCTTGCACCAATTGTTCCAGCGCAGCTTCTCGGTCGCCAAAGAAGTGCGCAGCTCCACCGAGATCGGGGCCCACTCGATCAGCATGGCCGCCGCCTCGGTGCGCTTGGCCGGCCAGCTGTTCGAGGATCTGACGAAGATCCGCGTGCTCTTCGTCGGTGCCGGAGAAATGATCGAGTTGGTGGCCACTCACTTTGCCGCCAAGACACCGCTGGCGATGGCCGTGGCCAACCGCACCAAGGAGCGCGGTGAAAAGCTGGCAGCTCGACTCGGGGCCGAATCGATCCGTTTGGCCGACCTGCCGCAGCGCCTGCACGAATTCGATGCGGTAATTTCCTGCACCGCCAGCAGCTTGCCCTTGATCGGCCTGGGCGCGGTCGAACGGGCCCTGAAGCTGCGTCGGCACCGGCCAATGTTCATGGTCGACTTGGCCGTGCCACGCGACATCGAACCCGAAGTTGCCAAGCTGGACGATGTGTATCTCTACACGGTCGATGAACTGGCCAGCTTGGTGCAAACAGCGGGTGAAAAACGGCTGGCGGCGGTCGAGCAGGCCGAAGTCATCATCGAGTCCGGCGTGCAGAGCTTTGTGCATTGGCTCGGCCAGCGCCGTACCGTGCCGCTGATCCAGGCGCTGAATGCCCAGACCGACGGCTGGCGCGAGCACGAGGTAGCGCGCGCCCGCAAACTGCTGGCGCGTGGGGCCGATGTCAACGAAGTGCTGGACGCCTTGGCCCGCGGGCTGACGCAAAAGATGTTGCACGGCACGCTGGCCGAATTGCACGCCAGCGAAGGCGAGCAGCGCGCCCAACTGACGCAAACGGTGTCACGCTTGTTCTTGCGCAGCAGCACGCGCGGCCCGGCGGCGCAGACAGACGAGCATTAGCGGCGGCTGCAGCGCCCTGCCCGGCCTCGTCCTGCCCAGCCCGGCCCAGCCAGCCTCGTCCTGTCCTGCAGCGCCTCACCAGGCCTGCCCTTTCCGCCCCCAGCACCTGCCCGATTGATCGCCCCATGAAAGATTCGCTGCGCCAGCAATTCGAACGCCTCAGCTATCGCCTGAGCGAGCTCGACAACATCCTGGCCGAAGGCACCGTGGCCGCCGACATGAAGCGCTACCGGGCGTTGACCCGGGAGCAAGCCGAGGCGTCGGAGCTGGTGACGCAATACCGGCAATATGTACAGCGCGAGGCCGACTTGGCCGAAGCCCGGCAATGGCTCGCCGACCCGAAAATGGCGGAGATGGCCGAGATGGCGCGCGAGGAAATCGCCGCCGCCGAGGCTGACCTCAGCCGCCTGCACGAGGCGCTCCAAATGGCCCTGCTGCCGCGCGACCCGGACGACGAGCGTTCGGCTTTTCTGGAGATTCGGGCCGGCGCCGGGGGCGATGAATCGGCCCTCTTCGCCGCCGATCTGGCGCGTATGTATCTGCGCTACGCCGAACGGCAGGGCTGGAAGACCGAGATCCTGTCGAGCAGCGACTCCGACCTGGGCGGCTACAAGGAATTGGTCGTGCGCATCGAAGGCGAGCGGGTCTACGGGCGGCTCAAGTTCGAATCCGGCGGCCACCGCGTGCAGCGCGTGCCGGCCACCGAAAGCCAAGGCCGGGTGCACTCCAGCGCCTGCACCGTGGCCGTGATCGCCGAGCCCGACGAAACCGAGGAAATCCAGCTCAACCCGGCCGACCTGCGCATCGACACCTTCCGCGCCAGCGGTGCCGGTGGTCAGCACATCAACAAGACCGACAGCGCCGTGCGCATCACCCATGTGCCGACCGGTTTGGTGGCCGAATGCCAGGACGACCGTAGCCAACACCGCAACAAGGCCAAAGCGATGCTGGTGCTGGCCGCCCGCTTGCGCGACAAGGACCGCATCGCCCGCGAGGCCAAAGCGTCGAGCGAGCGCAAGGGCTTGATCGGCACCGGCGACCGCAGCGACCGCATCCGCACCTACAACTATCCGCAGGGTCGCCTGACCGACCACCGCATCAACCTGACGCTGTACAAACTGGCCGCCATCCTGGATGGTGACTTGGATGAAGTAGCAGCCGGCCTGAATGCCGCGCAAGCCGCCGAACAACTGGCGCTGCTAGAGGAGGGCCGGGCTTGAACGCACCGACCGATGTAGCGGACGCGTTGCGGCTGGCCGGAGCGCTGGGCGTTGACCGGCTCGACGCCCAACTGCTGCTGAGCGCCGCCCTGCAGCAAAGCCGCGCTTGGTTGATCAGCCACGACGACGCCCGCCTGCCTTCCGACATCGCACGGCGTCTGGCCGAGCAACTGGCGCAACGGGCCGCCGGCATGCCGCTGGCTTACCTCATCGGCTGGACCGAATTCCATGGCTTGCGGCTGACGGTGAGCACCGACACCTTGATTCCCCGCCCCGACACCGAAACGCTGGTGGACTGGGCGCTGGAGCTGTTGCTCGAAGCGCCCAGCAAAGCCCGCGTTGTGGACCTGGGCACTGGCAGCGGCGCGATTGCGCTGGCGATCAAGGCCGGCCACCCGCTGGCCAGCGTGCAAGCGGTCGATCTGAGCGCGGCGGCCTTGCAGGTCGCACAGCGCAATGCCGATGCCCTGGGTCTGGCCGTCAGCTTTCAGCAGGGCGACTGGTGGCAGCCTTTGGCCGGCCAGCAGTTCGATTTGATCGTCAGCAACCCGCCCTACATTGCCTGCGCTGACCCGCACCTGCCCGCGCTGCGCCACGAGCCGTTGAGCGCCTTGTCGCCCGGCGGTGACGGTCTGAGCGCGCTGCAGACCTTGGTCGAGGGTGCGCCGGCGCATCTGCATCCAGGCGGATGGCTACTTTTGGAGCATGGTTACGATCAAGCAGAGGCCGTGGCGGCGGCGCTACAGCTGCGCGGCTTCAGCGAGTTGGCGCTGCGCCATGATTTAGGGGGCCAGCCTCGGGTGAGCGGCGCGCGCTGGTTGGGTTAATCTCGGTAAGAACGTGCGATTTGCCCAGCAGTTTCAATGCCGGACGGCCAGCGGGAGACGTAGTATGAGATCACCCCTGTAGCACCGGAGATTGCCATGACGACCGCCCGCACGGCCAAAAAAACGGCCCTGAACGTCTGCTCGCGCTTCATTCCAGGCCACTCCGCTCTGTCAGGCATGTCCGGGCTCGTGTTGCTCGCCGCCTGTTTGTCCGCCGCTTGGCAGCCCGCCCAGGCTTTTGACGGTACCGGGCTGCGGCTGAATGACAGTACGCGCTGGCAGGCTCGCTTGCAACTGAGCAGTCTCAATGACGGTCCGGCCGGCAACGGCGGCCTGCGCTACGGCGGCTCCCGCTTGCTCAGCGCCAACTTGCTGGGCGACTACTACCTGACCAGCTCGGGCCTCACCGGCGTGCGCGGTGGCCTCCGGGCGACCGGCGGCGTGTTGATGGGCTCGGATTCATTGATGCAGGGCACCGGGTTGGCGCTGGGTGCCAGCACGGTTCAGCTCGGCCACAGCCTCGTTGTCGGCCTGCGCAGCCTCAGCGGGCTGTCAGCCGCCCAGGACTTCAACGATCCGATCAGCTCGACGTCCTATCTGGGCATTGGCTATTCCGGCCAATCGTTGCGCGGCGGCTGGGGCTTCAGCGCGGATCTGGGGCTGATCAACGGCACGGCCCTGGGAGGCCTGCGCTTGGGCAGCAATAACGCCCAAAGCGTAGAGGACGTGCTGCGCAATTTGCGCTACAAGCCAGTGCTGCAACTGGGGCTGACTTACAGCTATTGAGAAATATCCGCGCAGACTCGCCGATAATCCGCGCTGGTGTTAACTTTTGGCGAGAAGAAAATGAGCGACGTTCAGCAACGCATCGATGAGTTGGTCAAGAGCAACCGGGTGGTGCTTTTCATGAAGGGCACCTCCCAATTCCCGATGTGCGGCTTCTCCGGCCGCGCGATGCAGATCATGAAGGCCTGCGGAGTCACCGATCTGAAAACCTTCAACGTGCTGGACGATGCCGAAATCCGTCAGGGCATCAAGGACTATGCAAACTGGCCCACCATCCCGCAGCTGTACGTGAACGGCGAGTTCTTCGGCGGCTCGGACATCATGATGGAAATGTACGAATCAGGCGAATTGCAGCAAGCCTTGGCCGCGAGCTGAGCCGGGCGTGTCGGCCCAACGATTGGTCATCGGCATCACCGGTGCCACCGGCGCAGCCTACAGCTTGCGCCTGCTGCGGCGAGGCCGTGAGCTCGGGCTCGAAACCCATTTGATCGTCACCCCGGCCGGCGTGCTGAACGCTCACCACGAGCTGGGACTGGACCGCCAAGCGCTGGAGCGTGAAGCCAGCTTCGCCTACTCGCCCGGCGATGTCGGCGCTTGCGTAGCCAGCGGCAGTTTTGCCACGGCAGCGATGATTGTTGCGCCTTGCTCGATGAAGACGCTGGCGGCCGTGGCTCACGGCTTTGGCGACAACCTGCTGTCGCGCGCCGCCGATGTGACGCTGAAAGAGCGCCGCCGCTTGATCTTGATGGTGCGCGAAACGCCGTTCAACCTGGCTCATCTGCGCAATATGGTGGCCGCCACAGAAATGGGTGCCATCATCTTCCCCCCGTTGCCGGCCTTTTATCACCACCCGCAAAGTATCCAAGAGCTGGTGAACGAAAGCGCCGAACGGGTGTTGGAACTGGCTGGCGTGATGGGTGCCGAGCCCAAGGTCTGGCGTGGGCTGAAGGCGTAAGCCTCCAAAGTTCTAAAGGCAAGGCTGACCTCGTTTGAACGTCAGACCTCGCCGGGCAGCAACCACTGCTTGCGCGCCCCGAACACCGCATTCGGATACTCCGGCCGGCCACGGCTGCCGTTGTAGCGGCCTAGCGCCAGATACATATCGCCCCGCTCGCGGTCCAGGTAGTGGCGCAAGATCACACAGCCGAAGCGCAAATTGGTCTGCATGTGGAACAGCCGCGAGGCCTGCCCGTCGCCAATCGACTTGGCCCAGAACGGCATCACCTGTGTGTACCCGCGCGCGCCAGCGCTGCTGATTGCGTATTTGCGGAAACCGCTTTCCACCTGCACCAGGCCCAGCACCATGGACGGCTCCAGCCCGGCGCGGCGGCTCTCGTACCACAGCGTTTCCAGAAACTCGATGCGGGTCAGCGCTTCACTCTTGCGTTTTTCGAGTTTTGCACTCATCGCGCCGAGCCAGCTCAAATAAGCCAGCCGCGCTTCGACGTTGTCAAAGCGCGGCTTCGGCGGTGCTTTATTGCCGACCGACGCCGACAGACCCGAGCGCACCGCGTCAGCCAGCGGCTCCTCCAACTGCGCCCCAGCCCAGGCAAAGCGCGGCGCGGCGGCGGTGGCCAGCCAGGCGGCCGAGCCGACCAGCAAGCCGCGGCGACTGTGTCGAGCCGAACTCAAAGCTTCAGCTTGCCTTTCAGCAGCGCCAGCACGTCGGCCAGCGGCAACTTGGTCGCTTCGACATCGCGGCGGCCCTGATACTCGATCTGACCTTCCTTGAGCCCACGATCGGAGATGACCACACGGTGCGGCACACCGACCAACTCCCAGTCGGCAAACATCGCCCCAGGCCGTTCGCCACGGTCATCCAGCAAGACATCCACACCCAGCGCCAGCAGCTCGTCGTGCAGTTGGGTCGCAGCCACCTTGACCTCTTCGCTGCGGTCCATGCCGATGGGGCAGACCACCACGCTGAACGGGGCCATGGCTTCGGGCCAGATGATGCCGCGGGCGTCGTGGTTCTGCTCGATGGCGGCACCCAGAATGCGGGTCACGCCGATGCCGTAACAGCCCATCACCATGTGCTGCGGCTTGCCGTTCACATCGAGAAAGGTCGCGTTCATGTCTTTTGAGTACTTCGTGCCCAGCAAGAACACATGGCCGACTTCGATGCCACGCTGAATCGCCAGCACGCCTTGGCCGTCGGGCGACGGATCACCGGCCACTACATTGCGCAAATCAGCGATCAGGTCGGGCTCCGGCAGGTCACGGCCCCAGTTGACACCGGTGTAATGGAAGTCGGCTTCGTTGGCGCCGCAAACAAAGTCGCTCATCAAAGCCACCGTGCGGTCTACCACGACCTTGACCGGTTTGACCATGTTGATGGGGCCCAAGTAGCCCGGCTTGCAGCCAAAACAAGCATCGATTTCGCCGTGAGTCGCAAAGCGGAAGCCCGCTTTCAAACCCTCGATCTTGCCGGCCTTGACCTCGTTCAGCTCATGGTCGCCACGCAACAGCAGCAGCCACACGGTGGACTTGATGATTTCACCCTGCTCGTTCAACTCGTCGGTGGCGAGCACGAGCGACTTGACGGTTTGAGCCAGCGTCAGGCCCAGCAGCTTGGCCACGTCGGCACAGGTGCTCTGGCCCGGCGTGGCCGTTTTGTTGAGGGCTTGTCCAGCGGCGGCGCGGGCGTCCAGCAAGGCCACGCCTTCGGCCAATTCGATGTTGGCAGCGTAATCGCTGGTCGGGCAATAGACGATGGCGTCCTCGCCGGTGTCCGCAATGACTTGAAACTCATGCGAGAGCTCGCCACCGATGGCACCGGTGTCGGCCGCGACCGCACGGTACTGCAGGCCAAAACGGTCAAAAATGCGCTGGTAGGCCGCGAACATGCCTTGGTAGCTGACGGTTGCAGCGGCCAAGTCACGGTCGAAAGAGTAGGCGTCCTTCATCGTGAACTCACGCCCGCGCATGATGCCAAAGCGTGGCCGGCGCTCATCTCGGAACTTGGTCTGGATGTGATAGAAATTCTTCGGCAGCTGCTTGTAGCTGCGCAGTTCTTGACGGGCGATGTCGGTGATGACTTCTTCGGACGTGGGCTGGATGATGAAGTCACGGCCATGGCGGTCCTTCACCCGCAGCAACTCGGGGCCCATTTTGTCGAAGCGGCCGGTTTCTTGCCACAGCTCGGCCGGCTGCACGACGGGCATCAACAGCTCGACGGCACCGGCTCGGTTCATCTCCTCGCGGATGATGGCCTCCACCTTGCGGATCACTCGCAAACCCATCGGCATGTAGTTGTAAATACCCGCACCCAAGCGCTTGATCATGCCGGCGCGCATCATCAGTTGATGGCTGACTACTTCGGCATCGGCTGGCGCTTCTTTGAGCGTGGAGATAAAAAATTGAGTGGCTTTCATGGCGGCAGCTAGGCCTGGCAGCGGGGGCCAGGCAAGGTTTGGGGTGTGAGGGTTAGCGAGGACGGCGTCGGGGGGTCATACGAATGCAATAATCAGTCCAACTATTGCATTGCGGGACAGGGCGAAGAGTCAACCTGAGTTGCTCTGTCCCCGACTAACTAAGATTCGAGGTTGATTATGCTCGACCGTGAAGGCTTTCGGCCCAACGTCGGCATCATCCTGCTCAACCATAGGAATGAAGTGTTTTGGGGCAAACGCATCCGCACTCATTCATGGCAGTTCCCGCAAGGGGGCATCAATTATGGCGAAACGCCAGAGCAGGCGATGTTTCGTGAACTCCACGAAGAAGTGGGGCTGGTTCCAGACCATGTGCGCATCATTGCGCGTACCCGGGATTGGCTGCGCTATGAGGTGCCCGACCATTTCATCCGCCGCGACGCACGCGGCCATTACCGTGGGCAAAAACAGATTTGGTTCTTGCTGCAACTGATGGCACGCGATTGCGATATGAATTTGCGTGCCACCAATCACCCGGAATTCGACGCTTGGCGCTGGAACGATTATTGGGTGCCGCTAGAGGCCGTGATCGAATTCAAACGCGGCGTTTATGAAAACGCGCTGACCGAACTCGCCCGTTATTTGCCGCGCGTCAACCACCACAACCGCTACTTGCGCGCCGGTATGCGCACGCACCGTGGTGAAGGTGGGCTGCCTCTAGACGATGAACACGAGGCGGCCTCGCCCGAGTCTGGCTTGATAGCAGCAGAGTCGAAAAAGGACTCTGCCACGGACGACTGAGGCCCTGTCCGCAAGCGCTTGGTCTGCGTCAGCTCAAGACCAGATTGTCCCGGTGGATCAACTCAGGCTCGGCCGCATAGCCGAGCACCCGGACGAATTCGCTCGACGGTTTGCGGGCGATCAAGCGGGCTTCGGCACTGGAGTAGTTGGTCAAACCCCTTGCCAACTCCAAGCCAGCGGTGTCGCGCACAGCGATCACATCGCCTCGATGGAATTCGCCTTGCACCTCGTAGACGCCGATGGGCAGTAGGCTCTTGCCTTCGCCGCGCACCTTGGCCGCTGCGCCCGCATCCACACTGACCGAACCACGCAATTGCAAATGGTCCACCATCCACAACTTGCGGGCCGTCAGCTTGGGCAGACTGGCCATCAAAGCGGTGCCGATGGCCTCACCTGCCGCCAAACGCAGCAGCACATCGGGCTCGCGACCCCAGGCGATGACGGTGTGGGCACCGCTGGCCGCCGCGCGCTTGGCAGCCAGAATTTTGGTCAACATGCCGCCCCGGCCCAAGCTTGAGCCGGCGCCGCCCGCCATTTGCTCAAGCTCTGGTGTGCCTGCTGAGGCCTCGGCAATGAACCGGGCATTCGGGTCGCGGCGCGGGTCGGCTGAATACAGGCCGCGCTGGTCGGTCAAGATCACCAGTGCATCGGCCTCGATCAAATTGGCCACCAGCGCACCCAGGGTGTCGTTGTCGCCGAACTTGATTTCGTCGTTGACCACGGTGTCGTTTTCATTGATGACCGGCAGCACACGGTGTTGCAGCAGGGTC
>CANFYD010000024.1 GCA_947450745.1 Burkholderiales bacterium | reverse complement strand
GGTGGCAGCTGCGCTGCCGTTCTGGCGCGTCGTTTTCAGCGGCTATCGTCGCGGCAGCGTCCCATCGGCGCTATCCGCCGTTTACCCCGCTGTCTGGAAAAACAGTGTTTGATCTGCTCACGGGGGCTGTCCCGCTTTGGCACAAACGCACTGAAGCGCTGCAATTCAACCGGCTCAAAGCCCCCCGGCTATCCTTGCACCTCCGACACAGCTTAGGATTTGGTCCATGGACAATGTTGATTTGAATGTGCTGCGCCAAGTCGCCGCTTGGCGTCTGGACGGTCGCGGTGTGGTGCTGGCCACCATCACCCGCACCTGGGGTTCGGCACCGCGGCCGGTCGGCTCGCTGGTGGCCGTGCGTGACGACGGGCAGATTGCCGGCTCGGTGTCGGGCGGTTGCATCGAGGACGACCTGATCGCCAAGGTGCGCGAGGGCAGCCTGATGCGGACCCGGCCCGAGCTGCTCAGCTACGGTGTCGGGGCCGAAGAAGCGACCCGTTTTGGCCTGCCCTGCGGCGGCACGCTGGAGCTGATGCTGGAGCCGCTCAGCGATGCCTCGCAGATCGAAGCGCTGCTGGCGCGGTTGGACCGTGGCGAGCGGGTGCAGCGTGAACTTGACTTGGCCACAGGTGCAGTCACCCTGAGCCGCCCCACCGGCGCGGCCGATGTCCTGCAATTGACCGCCACTCAGCTGATCACCCCGCACGGCCCGCAATGGCGGCTGCTGGTGATTGGTGCGGGGCAAATGACGCAATACCTGGCCAATATGGCGCTGGGGCTGGACTATCAAGTCTTGATTTGCGACCCGCGCGAGGAATATGCCGACAGTTTTGCCGTGCCCGGCACCGAGCTGACGCGCGAGATGCCCGACGACGTGGTGACCCGCTTTGCGCCCGACGGCCACACCGCCGTGGTGGCCTTGACGCATGACCCCAAGCTCGACGACCTGGCCCTGATGGAGGCGCTGAAAAGCCCGGCCTTCTACATCGGCGCGATCGGTTCACGCGTCAATCAGGCCAAGCGCAAGGCGCGGCTGGCCGAGCATTTCGACGTGACACCGGCGCAACTGGCACGCTTGCACGGCCCGGTCGGGCTGAACATCGGTGCCCGTACGCCGCCCGAAATTGCGCTGGCCATCCTGGCGCACATGACGGCCGAGCGCTACGGCGTGCGGCTCGGTGCGCCGTAAGTTCATCAGCGCTGGCCGCCACAAGGTGGGTGGGCTGGCGCTGTTTGTTGGACTGCTAATGGTGCTGTTGCTGCTGTTGGTGCAACAGCCGGCCCACGCGCTGGAGTCGGTGCGTGAGCAAGAAATCGCCCAGTGTCTGCCCGGTGAAATTACCACCTGGGGCGACGGCCGCGACCAGCCCGCCGTGGCACCGAAGTTGATCTTTGCCTACGACCACAGCAGCGCACCCGCCTGGTTCCCCGAAGCCCTGGTGCTGGCCAGCCTGAAGCAAGCTGGCGCAGCTTGGTCCGCCTGCGGTGTGCCGGCCAGCGTGGTCAGTCTTGCACCTGGGGCGGTCTGGCCGGGCGGTGCCGTGCGGGTGCAGTGGAGCGACAAAGACAGCCTGGGCAACTTCGGCCTCGCCAACTTCACCCAGCGCAAACTGTCCTTGAGCCCGGCGATGTTCTTGCTGCTGAAAACCCGCAACCCGGTACACCCCGCCGCGCAGACGCTGCAAATGGTCATCTCGCACGAGATGGGTCATCTGTTCGGCCTGATGGCCCATTCCCGCCGCTGTGTGGACGTGACCTCCTACTACGACAACGGCCGTGGCGAGCAGTGCTACGCACGCGACCGCTCCCAGCTCAAAACCGTCGTCGAATACCGCTCGGCCCTGCCCACCGCTTGCGATATTCAGCGCTGCCGCAGCGCGAATAACGTGCGCTAGCGCTGCGGCTGGGAAGTTAAGGACGGAGGGAAACGGATGTGATGGATTTGCGACGAGGGCGAGGATTTGCACCGACGGCATGGGAGCGAAGTCGCGCTTTGATGTCGCAGTACTAAAGTTGATCCAGCGGGCTGCGCACCGCACCGCCGCCGAGATTCAGCACATGGGTATAGATCATCGTGGTGGCTACATCGGCGTGCCCCAGCAGGTCTTGCACCGTGCGGATGTCGTAGCCGCCTTGCAGCAAGTGCGTCGCGAAGCAGTGGCGCAAGGTATGGGGCGTTGCCGGTTTAGTGATGCCCGCTGTCGCCACCGCCTTCTTGAACGCCCGCTGAAACGTCTGGTCGTAGGCGTGATGCCGCCGCACCACGCCGCTGCGCGGATCGGTCGAATGCGCCGCTTGCGGAAACACCCAGAACCAACCCCATGACGATCCCGCACGCGGGTATTTGCGCTCCAGCGCATGCGGCATCTCGACGCCGCCGTGCCCGTCGGCCTGGTCGCCCTGCCAAATATCGTGGCCACGGGCGAGCTGGTCTTTCAGCCCCGGCACCAAAACCTGGGGAAGCATCACGACCCGGTCTTTCCCGCCCTTGCCCTCGCGTACCAGAATGGCGTTATGCGCAAAGTCCACGTCCTTGACCCTCAACTGCAGCCCTTCGGTCAGTCGCAAACCCGTGCCGTAAAGCAGTTGTGCAAACAGCAGCTGTTCACCGTCCAGGTGGCGCAACACTGCTGCCACCTCGTCGCGGCTCAGCAAGACGGGCAAACGGCGCTTGACCCGAGGGCGGCCGATTTCCTGCATCCACGGCAGGTTCATGCCCAGCACCTTGGTGTACAAAAATAGCAGTGCCGACAAAGCCTGCTTGTGCGTGGCCGGTGCGACCCCGCGCTCGTTCGCCAGCCAGGTCAAAAAAGCCTCGACTTCCGCACCGCCCAGGTCTTTCGGGTGCTGCTTGCCATGAAAGAGAATGAATGCCTTGCACCAATGAACATAGGCATGCTCGGTGCTCATGCTGTAGTGCAAATATCGAATCCGCTCACGCAATTGATCGAGCAGTCGAGGCGCTTGAAGTGGCGCTACATTAGGCGGCGAAACAAGCGGCGCGTGCCGCTTCGTGGCGACGGCGCAAGTGGCTTGATCGGCGTTCAAAAGAATCGACATGATTGCCTCCAGGTACTGATTAACCCTCGGTTTCATGCAATCTCAGCGGTTGCTGCTTTTGCAGATTGGATATGACTGTATGAAAAAACAGTGTACGAGCGAAAAAGCCAATGTTCAAGCGGCCTTGCGGCCTGCTGGGTGCCCGAAGTTATGGAGACTGGTCGCCGACAAAAGCGGCAAAACAGTCGCCAGAAACCAATAGTTAGGTTTCACACAGCCACCTCATGCAGTCTTCACGCCGTCAACTCCTTGCTTGCGCAGTACAGGCCCTATTAATGCCAACGTTCGCCTGGGCACAAAACAAAACGACAAGGCTCAACGCGCCGAACGTTGTGGAAATTTCGCCGCGCCTTGTGACCTCAGGTCAACCTTCAGCGGCCTCACTGGGAGAATTGGGATCGCAAGGATTCAAGGCGGTAATTTATCTGGCACCGTTGTCTGTACCAGATGCCATACGCGACGAACCGTTGATTCTTGAACGTCAGAGAATTGAGTTTATAAACATACCTATCAGATTCAACAATCCAACCGAAGCCGACTTCGAACAATTTTCGAGAACATTGCAGAGCTTTGGTGATGGCAAGGTATTGGTGCATTGCCAGGTAAACATGCGCGCATCGAGTATGGTCTTTTTGTATCGCGTCTTGGTCGCCAAGGAATCACCGGACAAAGCCTATGAGTCGGTTTCAAAGGTTTGGTCACCGGATGGCCCGTGGAAACAGCTTATGGTTTCGCAGCTCCGCAAGAATGGCATCGCCTTCGAGATATATTGAATCCAGTGAAACCTAACCACTCGTTCAACCGGACGCGCTACGGCAGGCCGTCTTGGCCCGCTTGGCGGTACGCGGTACATTTTCGCCAACCGGGCCAAGCCGCCCTGCCGCAGCGCGCCGGTTAACTCAAACGTTAGGCCTCGCAAACAAATTCTTTGGGTGCGCATGCTTTTACTTCTCTCTAGCGTCATCGTGCTCCTGGGCTTGACCTACACCTTGACGCGCGGCTTGAAGCCCGGAACCAAGCTCTGGGTCCGGGCGCTTCTCACACTCGCGGTCCTGGGCCCTACAACCTACCTTGCATTCAATGTTCGAGACGAAGCAATGCCGGGGTCAATCGAGGTCACAGCCGAGGACATGCAGAGGGCTGCTTCGGCAGCATTGAAGTGAAGATCAAGATGGCCAGTGCCGTAGTTCGGTTCTCTGAAGCGCACATCTGCGTCCAGTTCGGCGGGCGTTAGCTCCGCGCTCCAATTGGTGAGGCAGAAGTACAGCAAAGAGGTGTCTCCGTGAGGCTAGCAGGCGCAACGTGGCGAGCGATGCCTAACCCATCGCTCAAGCGGATTGCCAACGGCAGGCCACCAGGCCCGCGAAAAATCGGGGTCAGGTCTCAAATATTAAGCTCTCAAAAATTGAGACCTCGTTTTTCGGTGGCGGCCCGCTCATTTAAAACGTTGAGTATCAGATGCCACCAATTTGCTACTGCTGCGATCGCGAAGGCACGTCCGTGGAGCATGTGCCTCCGAAGTGCCTGTTTCCAGCCCTGAAAGACTCTCCCGGCGGTGTTGATCTGAGGCGGAACCTGATCACCGTACCGTCTTGTGATGTCCACAACTTGAAAAAAATCGGGGCCAGGTCTCAATTATTAAGCCCTTAAAAACGTTGAGTGGCGCAGGGAAATCGCGCCCCAGCGCTCTCCCAGAACCGTGCGTGAACCTCTCAACTCAAACGGCTCCTATTGTTCAACCGCTGACCTGCAGAGCTAGTGCACTAACAGCTTTGGCTTCAGGGCCCTGAGACCGATGAGCCAGTCCCGTGCCAGTGGTAGGATTCCGACTCGGAATTCCTACTGGAGGCAGTATGCACGTCTCGGACAAAGGGCAAGTCACCATTCCAAAGCACATCCGCATAGCAGCAGGCGTAGCGCCGGGCAGCGAGGTGTCGTTCAGTCTGGAAGGAAGCAAGATCGTCATTACACCGATGGGTACCGGCGTCAAGGAAGATCGTCGAGCGAAGCTGCGTGCGGCGGCAGCCCGCGTCCGAGGAAGCCTGAATCCTGAGTTCAAACAGCTGAGCGCTGATGAAATCATGGCATTTCTCCGCGGTGAAGAGACCGCTCCAGCCGTTGCACATCGTGACCAGCGCTAACTTCGCAAACTACGACGGCAGCGCCGGAACCTTGGTCGATACCAATATCTGGATCGACTGTATCGACGCTGACAGCCCATGGCACGAATGGGCGATCGAGCAAATTCAAAAGCTCAGCGAGCGATCCCCGCTGCATGTGAACCTGATTATCTATACCGAGTTATTGGTGCCGGGACCCGATGTCGATTGTCTAGACGCATTGCTTGATGTTTATGAAACTCTACGCACTCCTATCCCTTGGTCGTGCGCATCGTTGACAGCCGCAGTATTCGCGCTGTACCGCAGCAGAGGCGGCTCGAAACTGAAACCACTACCTGATTTCTACATCGGTGCCCACGCGGCAGTGGCGAACCTGAGCGTTCTTACTCGCGATCCAACTCCCTACAAAAGCTACTTTCCGCGCTTGGTTGTAGTTGCACCGTGAAATAGAAAACGCAAGAGCGACAAATAATCCGTGGATCCGGTCTGCCAGAGGGTCAGGTATCCCAAATCCCAAATCCCAAATCCCATTTCGCAAGGCCTTGCATCAGCCTGGGAAGGCGCGTGCAGGGCAATCAGAGGATGGCCCGACAGGGCAGCTGCCATGCGGCTGCAGTCAATGGCGGCATGCTCGATGTGAAAACACTCAAAGCCACGGACTTCGAGGGTCTGCGGACTCGCCTGCGGCGCACCGCTTAAGTAAAACGTTCGGGAAACTCAGTAGTGGTATCGCAGCTGAGCGAGCAGAAGTGAACCGTCTTCAATCTGGTAAACCATCCGGTGTTCATCACTGATGCGCCGCGACCAATAGCCAGAGAGTGCGTGCTTGAGGGGCTCTGGTTTTCCGATTCCAGAGAACGGCTCACGCGCTATTTCTGCAATCAACTTGTTGATCCTCTCGACCATTTTTTTGTCCTGCTTTTGCCAGTAAAGGTAGTCTTCCCACGCTTCGTCAGCAAAGACCAGCTTCACTTGACCAGCTTCCGTTCTACGCCTTTGCCGGCGTTCAACTGCGCGGTTGCAGAAAGCAAGCGCTTGGCATTGGCAGGGTTACGCAGCAAGTACGCGGTTTCTTCAAGAGCTTGGTAGTCTTCCAAAGAAAGCATCACAACCGACTGCTCGCCGTTGCGGGTAATGATCAGAGCCTCGTGGTCTTCACACACACGATCCATCGTGCGAGCAAGGTTGGCACGCGCTGAAGAGTAGGTAATGGCATCCATGGCAGGCCTCTGAATAAGTACGTTTTATTGTACAACTCGAAGAGGTGCCCAGCGCGGGTCGCGACCCGCCCTACGTGGAGACAAGGACAGGAAGGACGACGTGGCTGCGCTATCCCGCGCTACAGCGCGCCGGGCGTGCCGGCCATGCGGTCGTGCTTCAAGAAGAACTGCCGGGCCAGCACCACCAACTGCTTTTCGGTCGGGTGATCGACCGACTCGTAGGCCACCACATGGGCGGCGATCTGGGGGCGGTGTTTGTCCACGTAATGTTTGAAGTCGGCTTGCGCCGTGCTGGAGCCGACCACCAACACCTCGCCAATGCCGGTCAGCGCGGCGCAGACCTCGGCGAAGAATTCATGCTCGCTGCGCACCGCGCTGCCGTGCTGGCGGGTGTGATGGGTATGGGCTTTGAGCTGTTCGGTTTCGACATGTTCGGTGTCGAACTGCAAGACTTTGGCGCTTTGGTGATCGAGCCAGACGACGGCGTGGAATGTAGGCATGGTGGTGTGCGGTGGGTTGTGGTTATCGGTGGGTTGATCAATTCAGAGGCTGCTGTGGCGGCTGCCGGATTGCTTCTCCAGCGCCTCCTGGCAGGCGATGCAACGGGTGACTTCGGGGCTGAGCCGCAAGCGCTCGAACGGGATGGGCAGGGTGCAGTCCTGGCACAGGCCGTATTCCGCGCGGCTCAGGCGCTGCAGCGCTTCGTTGACATGGCGCAGCGCGTCCAGATCGCTGTCGCTGCGGGCCAAGTCCACTTCCCGGTCGGCGTCATGTGCGCTTTCGCCGTCGGCCTCTTGCAGCAGTTGTTCGCGCGCATGTTCAACGCGGCCCAACTCGCCGAGCTGCTCATGCATGGCTTGCTCCAGCGCTTGCCGGCGCTGCAGCAAGCTGGTTTCGAGTTGCGCAAGTTGCGCGGCATTCAGATGTGGGTTCATGGAAGATCTCCTCGACCTGATGCTCGCATCGCCGTGCGGCCCGAGCCTTGACGCGCATCAAAGGCCGGCATGGGAAAATCCGCCCCTCTCCATATTGCTCGGCCAGGGTCTGTCCGGCCCCTCACTCCATGTCCATCGCTCCAACGTCCGCTTCGTCCGCTTCAACCCCTTCACCCAGCTTCAGCGTCCACGATTTCGACTTCGTGCTCCCGCCCGAGCTGATTGCCCAGCACCCGGCCGCTGAGCGCAGCGGTTCGCGCTTGCTCGATGGCCGCGAACCGACGTCGGTGGACCGGATCTTTCATCAACTGCCCGAGCTGTTGAACCCGGCCGACCTGCTGGTTTTCAACAACACGCAGGTGATCAAGGCGAGGCTTTACGGCGCCAAGGCCAGCGGCGGCGCGGTGGAGGCGCTGATCGAGCGGGTCTTGGCCGGCACGTTTGAAGTCTGGGCACATATGCGGGCGAGCAAATCGCCCAAGCCCGGCAGTTGGGTGCGTTTCAACAACGCCTTCGACGCCCAAGTGCTGGGCCGCTGCGGGCCGGACGGCGGCATGTTCCACCTGCGCTTCCCCAGCGACCCTTTTGCGCTGCTTGAAGTGCATGGCCACGTGCCGCTGCCGCCCTATATCGAGCATGCCGACGACAGCGACGACGTGCGCCGCTACCAGACCGTGTTTGCGCGCGAGCCGGGTGCCGTGGCAGCGCCCACCGCCGCGCTGCATTTCGACGAAGCGCTGCTGGCCCGCTTGGCTGAGCGCGGCATTGCCAGCGCCCATGTCACCTTGCATGTCGGCGCGGGCACTTTTCAGCCGGTGCGGGTCGAGCAGCTGGCCGACCACAAGATGCACAGCGAATGGTTCAAGGTCAGCGCCGCCACGGTCGACGCGATTGCGGCCTGCAAGGCGCGCGGCGGGCGCGTGGTGGCCGTGGGCACCACCACGCTGCGGGCGCTGGAGTCGGCTGCGGTGGGCGGCGTGTTGCAAGCCGGCGCGCGCGAAACCGCCATCTTCATCACGCCGGGCTTCCAGTTCCGCGTCGTCGATACGCTGGTGACCAACTTCCATCTGCCCAAAAGCACCCTGATGATGTTGGTCAGCGCCTTTGCCGGTCATCAGCACTTGATGGCGCTGTATGCCCATGCAATCGCCTCGCACTATCGCTTCTTCAGCTACGGTGACGCGATGCTGTTGCAGCGCAGTTGACCGATGTTCAGGCGGTTCTGGCTATGATCTCGGTCTAGAAAGTCTGGGCGCGGGGCCCTGCTAGCTCTCTTGTTTTGCAAGCGGATTTCATGCCAGCAAGTCGCCGTCAATGTCTGTCGTTGTTCGTTTTGGCACCAGCTCTGGTGTGGTTTGACGCCGCTGCCGATGTCAAGTTGCCCGCCTTGCGCGTGGTGGGCAGCGCAGATTTCCCCTTCCGCATTTTTGCCACTGACGGCGCTAGCGGCGCGGCGGGCGCGACCGGTGGTCAAGGCGTCAGCGGGCTCTATTTCGACCTGATCAAAGAGGCCGCCAGACGGCTTGACTGGCCGCTCCACTTTGAGGAGATGCCCTCGGCCCGTGCCTTGTCGATGCTGGAGCAAGGCGAGGCCGATCTGATGCTCGGCTTGTTGCGCACGCCCGAGCGCGAGCGCCACTACAGCTACTGCCGGGTGGCACTCCCGGCCGAGAACAAGGCCTTCTACACCTTGGCCAGCGCACCGGTCTTGGCTTCAATCTCGGACTTGGAAGGTCGTTTGCTGGCGGTCCATCGCGGCAAGCGCTACGGGCTTGCCTTCGATGCGGACCCGAGCATCAAACGGCAGGAGTTCAACGACTATCCGGCCGCCTTGCGCGTGTTGGTCAGGGGCCGGGTTGATGTGGTGATCATGCCGGAACGACAAGGTGACTTGCTGCTGCGCAGCTTGAGTCTGCAACTGGAGAAGCAGCCGCTGCGCTTGCTCGGCGAGCCCAATTACATCGTCCTGTCGCGGCGCTCACCATGGCTGGCGCGGCAAGCCGAGCTGGAGCGGACCTTGCAGGCAATGCGCGATGACGGCACGTGGAAGCGAATCTTTGATCATTACTGAGGCCGGTCAATAATCGTCGGCTAATAACGCTTGGAGTTCCTCTCATGTTCCATCACGTTGACGCCTACGCGGGCGACCCGATCCTGAGCCTCAACGAGGCGTTTCAAAAAGACGAGCGGCCGGGCAAGATCAATCTGTCGATCGGCATCTATTTTGATGACGACGGCCGCATCCCGATGCTGGACTCGGTCCGCAAGGCCGAGCTGGCCGTGGTGGCCGAGGCCGGCGCCCGGCCTTATTTGCCGATGGAAGGGGCGGCCAATTTCCGCTCCGCCGTGCAGGCGCTGCTGTTTGGCGAGCACAACCCGGTGCGCGAGCGCACGGTGACGATACAGAGCGTGGGCAGCAGCGGCGGCCTGAAGGTGGGGGCCGACTTCATCAAGCGCTATTTCCCTGACAGCGCCATCTACGTGTCCGACCCGACCTGGGACAACCACCGCGCGGTGTTCGACGGCTCCGGCATCGAGGTCAAGACCTATCCGTATTACGACGCCAAGACCGGCGGCGTGCGCTTTGCCGACATGCTGGCCGCCATTTCGCAGCTGCCGCCGAAAAGCGTCGTGCTGCTGCATGCCTGCTGTCACAACCCGACCGGGGTGGACCTGACGGCGATGCAGTGGGACGAGTTGATCCCGGTGCTGATGGCGCGCGAGCTGCTGCCGTTTCTGGACCTGGCCTACCAAGGCTATGGCGACGGCATCGAAGAAGACGCCTTTGCCGTCCGCGCGATGGCCGATGCCGGCTTGAGCTTCTTCGTGGCCAACAGCTTTTCCAAGAGCATGAGCTTGTACGGCGAGCGCTGCGGTGCGCTGTCGGTCGTCTGCCCGAACGCGGCGCAAGCGGTCAATGTGCTGGGTCAGATGAAGTTTCTGATCCGCCGCAACTACTCGAACCCGCCGCTGCATGGCGGGCAAATCGTCGCCCGCGTGCTGACCGACCCGGCCCTGCGCTCGCAGTGGGAGTTCGAGGTGACCGGCATGCGCGAGCGCATCCACGCGATGCGCAACAGCCTTTACGGCGTCTTGTCGGCCAAGCTGCCGCAGCACAATTTCGACTACTTCCTGACCCAGCGCGGCATGTTCAGCTACACCGGCCTGAGCCCCGAGCAAGTGGACCGCCTGAAGGACGAGTTCGCCGTCTACGTGTTGCGCTCGGGCCGGATGTGCGTGGCCGGGCTGAACAGCAAGAATGTCGAGGCGGCAGCCGCAGCCATCGCCGCAGTCTTGAGCTGAACCGGGTTGAGTAGGGTTGAACTGATTTGGTGAACCAACTTGACGCCGAGCTGGCGGCCGCTGAAGCGCGCTTTGGCGATGTGACGCCCGGCACCGAAAAGCACATCGTCTGGGGGCCGCTCGGCCATGTGCGGGCACCCTGGGCGGTGATCTATCTGCACGGTTTCACCGCCACCCGGCAAGAAATCGCACCACTGCCGGAACGGGTGGCGCAGGGGCTGGGCGGTCATTGTTTCTACACCCGCTTGGCTGGTCACGGTCGGCCCGGTGCCGCCATGGCCGGCATGACGGTGGCGCAGTGGCAGGCCGATGCGCTGGAGGCCTTGGCGATAGGGCAGCGGCTGGGCGAGCGCGTGCTGGTGATTGCGGCCTCCACCGGGGCCACGCTGGCCGCCTGGGCCGCGCAGCAGGCTGCAGGGCAGGGCGTGGCGGCTTGGGTGCTGTTGTCGCCCAACTTCGGCCCGAAAGACCCCTGGGCCGCCTTGATGAATTGGGCCTGGGGCCGCTGGCTGGTGCGTGTGGCCACCGGCGGCATGCGGCGCTCAACGCCCAGCAGCCCGCAGACGGCACCGTTCTGGACGCATGAATACCCAAGCGTGGCGCTGTTCCCGATGATGGCGCTGGTGCGGCAGGTGCGCGCCAGTGCGCTGGAAGACATCCGCGCGCCGGTGCAGGTCTTTTACTCCCCGCGCGACCGCACCATCAACGTCCATCAGGTGCGTGCCGCGTTTGCCCGCCTGGGCAGCCCGCACAAGCAGTTGATCGAGGTGAACGACAGCGACAGCGTCGGCCAGCATGTCTTGGCCGGCGACCTGCTGGCCCCCAACAGCACGGCCCCGCTGGTGGCGCAGGTGCTGGCCTTTGTGGCGCGATTTGTGGCGTAAGCGCCAGCGAGCAATTTAGGCCTTGATGGCACCCGTGTTGCGCGCGGCCAGCTCATGTCGGCGCTCCACTGCCCATGCAGAAAGAGCTCGCGGGTCTTGACCCGACCTACGGCGCTGAAGCCGGCCCGGCGTTTGTTTCTCATGATCCATGCGGCAAGGTTATGGGGGGCTCCGCGCCTTTCATTGGCTTGTGCGGCGCTTCTTGCCTACCCTGCAGGCCATGGTTTCAGTGGCGCAGCGGATGAAGCATTGTGTGGTGATTGGTGGCGGTGTCGTCGGTTTGACGACCGCTTGGGCCTTGGCCGAGCGCGGCTGCGCGGTCACGCTGGTGGAGTGCCAGCGCGAGGTGGCAAACGGTGCCAGCCGGGCCAACGGCGGGCAGTTGAGTTACCGCTACGTGTCGCCGCTGGCCGACGAAGGCGTGCCGCTGAAGGCGCTGCGCTGGTTGCTTGACCCCGACGGCCCGCTGCGCTTCAAGCCCGAAGCGAGTCGCGAGCAATGGTCATGGCTGTTGGCCTTCCTGCGCGCCTGCCGTGGGCCGGTCAACCGCCTCACCACCGCGCGGCTGTTGGCCCTGGGGGCATATAGCCAAGCGGCGTTCGGGCGTTTGCACGAGTCGGCCCGGCTGGAATGCGTCAGCCTGCGGGCGCCGGGCAAGCTGGTGGTCTACCGCAAGCCGGCCGAATTCATGCGGGTGGCGGCCAAGCTGACAGCCGGTGGCTGTCCTGGCGGCCATGGTCGCCAGGACAGCAGCGGCAGCGGCAGCGGGCCGGAGCAAGCGCTGTCCGCCGCCGAATGCGTGGCGCTGGAACCGGCGCTGGCCGCCAGCCCGGCCCTGCTGGCGGGCGGCATCTTCACCGCCGGTGAAGCGGTGGCCGACTGCTACAAGCTCTGCGAGCTGCTGGCCGTGCGACTCAAGTCACACGGCAATTTCCGTGGCTTCGTCAACGCCACGGCGCTGGGCTTTACGCAGCGCGCTGGCCAGGTGGTGGCGCTGAAGACCGACAGCGGCGAGATCGAGGCCGATGATTTCGTCATCGCAGCCGGTCTGCAAAGCCGCCAGTTGGCGCAGACGCTGGGGCTGGACTTGCCGCTCTACCCGCTCAAAGGCTACAGCCTGACTGCCCCGATCGACGCTGACCACCAACCGCCGGTGGTCAGCGTCACCGACTTCGAGAAAAAGGTCGTCTACGCCCGCATCGGCGCGCATTTGCGCGTCGCGGCGATGGTCGATCTGGTCGGTGTGGATAGCCGCATCGACCCCGGCCGCATGGCCTCGCTGCGGCGCACCGTGCAGGCGACCTTCCCGCGTGCCGCCGCGTTCGAGCGCGCCAGCGAATGGGCTGGCCTGCGCCCGGCCACGCCCAGCGGCGCGCCGATTCTGGGCGCTTGCGGCGTGCGCAATGTGTGGCTCAATGTCGGCCATGGCGCACTGGGTTTTACTTTCTCCTTCGGCACGGCCGACATCGTCGCCGAGCTGGTCTGCGGCCGCCGCAGCCCGGTGGCACTGGACGGTTTGCAATTGGGCGGACATTGACCGCCGCTGACCTCGCCCAGGCCCTGCTCGCTGCCGTGCGCGCGCAGCGCTTCGAGCAGACCGCCGACGCGCGGCAGGGCGGTGCGCCGGTCGGCCTGCACCCGAGCATCGATCTGGCGGTGGCGGCTTTCCCGGCTGCTGCTTCCTCTAGCTCCACCCCCACCGCTTGCTTTGCCAACGTGCTGTTCTCGCGCGAGCATCCACAGGGCTGGGTGGCGGACATCGGCGCCAATGCCGGCGCTGTGCGCGATGTGGCCTTCCTGGCCGACGCCCAAGACGGTGCTGGCAACTCCATCGCCTGGCTGCCCGGCAGCGACTGGCAGACCATCCCTTGGCAGCCCTTGACCGGCCACGGCCCAAGGCGTTTTGTGTCGCCTTATCCGGCCTCGCTGTTGAAGCTGATGGTGCTGGTCGGGCTGGCGTGGCTGGTGGATCTGGGCCGCACCAGCTGGGAGCAGCCCATCCCCTTCGCCGGCCGGCAGCGCCCGCTGGCCGATTGGGCCTTCGACATGATCACGGTCAGCAGCAACGAGGCGACCTCGGCGCTGGTGGCCCATTTGCATGCCATCGGTGCCATCCGCCGCGTGGCCGGTATCGAGGTCCACAACGAGTTGCACGAGCTGTTCTTGGCGCTGGGCCTGCCCGGCCTGCGCTTTGCCAACACGCAGGCCGACGGCGGCTGGGGCAATGCGGCTGGTGCCGGCGTTGGCCAGTTGCAGATGACCGCCTGGGACACCCTGCGCCTGCTCTGGTGGCTGGACCCGCAAGCGCCGCCACTGCCCTGGTTGGCGGGGTCCTCAGCGCCGACCTTGAGCGACGCCAGCCGCTGCCAGGTCTTGCATTGCCTGCGCGAGCAAGGCCTGCACGAGATTCTGTCCAGCAGCCTGCTGGCCGGCCAGCCCGGCTGGGTGGCCGGCCTGCCCGCGCGCTTATCTGCCCGCTGGTTGCTGGCGGACGGCTCCGCCCAAGTCGGCAACACCGCGTTCCCCGGTGATCTGCGCCGCTTCACCCGCCAGGGCCTGGTGTTTGCCCACAAGACCGGCAACACCGAGAACTACAGCGCCGATGCAGGCATCGTCAATGGCGTCAGCACGGGCAGCCAACCTGAGCGCCGCCATTACTTGATTGCGCTGACCAGCAATCTGGGCAGCCGCTACGCTCCCGACCCCGGCCTGTCCACCACCTGGCGCTTGCCGGCGCTGGGAGCCGCGATCGATGACTTTTTGCGCCTGCAATTGGGAGACTGACTTGCCCCTGATCCGACCATTGCCGCAAGGCGCCACGCTGGCCGTCATCGCCCCGGCCGGCCCGCCCCAAGTGGGCCAACTCGAACGGGTGCCGGCGCTGCTCGAAGCGCATGGCTTCAAGGCCAAGATCTTCCCTGGCTGCGCCGGCCCGACCGCGCTGGGCTTCTTGGCCGCGTCGGACGCGCAGCGCCTGGCCGATCTGCATGCGGCCTTTGCCGACCCGGCCGTGGATGCCGTGCTCTGCCTGCGCGGCGGCTATGGCTGCCAGCGCCTGCTGGGCCGCATCGACACCGAGTTGCTGCGCCGCCACCCCAAGCTGCTGATCGGCTACAGCGACATCACCACGCTGCACGGCCTGCGCGCCTCGCTCGGTCTGCCCGGCCTGCATGCACCGATGCCCACCTCCGACCTGCTTCATGCAGAGGCGGGTGCCGATGCGCAAGCGCTGTTCGAGTTGCTGCACCGAGGACTGTGGGCCGGTGACGTGCTGGCCGCGCCTGCTTCGTCGCTGCCTGCTCACCCGCTGGATCAGGGCGAGGTGGCCAGCGGGCGCTTGGTCGGCGGCAATCTGGCCGTTTTTACCGCGCTGCTCGGCACGCCTTGGCTGCCCGACTGCAGCGCTGCCCTGCTGTTTTTGGAGGACATCGGCGAGGAGCCTTACCGGGTCGACCGCTTGTTGTCGCAGCTGCGCCAGGCCGGTGTGCTCGACGCAGCGGCCGGGTTTTTGCTCGGCAGTTTTACCGGCGCTGAAGCCGCCGACGCGGTGCTGGCCGACTATCTGCAGCGCCTGGGCAAGCCGATCCTGGCTGGCTGGCCCAGCGGCCACGGCCGGCCGAACCGGCCGCTGCCGCTGGGTCTGGCGGCCAGCATGGATGTGGCGGGGCGCTGTTTGACGCTGCTCTGAAGCGTGTCAGTCCGGTTCAGTCCGCCCCTTGCACCGCTGCCGGCGCGGCAGCCAGCGCTGTTGCTGCTGCTGCGTCCCGCTCTGCCCAGCGCTGCGCCAGCACACCGCCGATGGCAAGTTGCAGCGGGTGGTAAATCATCAGCGGCATCAGGATCAGGCCCAGCGCCGGGTTGGCACCAAAGATCAAGTGCGCCATCGGAATGCCGGCGGCCAGCGTCTTTTTCGAGCCGCAAAAGACCACCGCGATGCGCTCCGGCAGGGCTAAGCCAGTCCAGCGCGCCAGCAGGCTGACCAGCCCCAGCACCAGCGCGAACAGCAGGGCCGTGCCCAGCAATGTTTCGGCCACCGCCAGCCAGCCGTAGCGTGACCAGATGCCCTGCTGCACCGAGTCGGCAAACGAGGTGTAGATCAGCAGCAGGATGGTGCTGCGGTCCACCTTCTGGATCACCCGGCTGTTTCGGCCCGCCCAAGCCCCCAGCCAGCCGCGCGCAAATTGCCCCAGCACCAGCGGCAGCAGCACCCAGATCAATAATTCCTGGATGACCGGGCCCATCCGGAATTGCACGACGGTCTTGCCCTCCATCCAGGCCATCCACAGCGGCG
>CANFYD010000023.1 GCA_947450745.1 Burkholderiales bacterium | reverse complement strand
GCTTCCACGCCCACTTGGTGGAACTGGCGCGACCGGCCTTTTTGTGGCCGCTCATGACGAAACATCGGGCCGATATAGAACAGCCGCTTGCCGCCGTCACGCAAAAAGGAATGCTCGGCCATGGCGCGCACCACGCCGGCCGTGCCCTCGGGTCGCAAGGTCAGCTGATCGCCGTTCATACGGTCCTCGAAGGAATACATCTCCTTCTCGACGATGTCGGTCACCTCGCCCAAGCCGCGCACGAACAGGGCGGTCGGCTCGACGATCGGCGTGCGCACGTTGGCATAGCCGTAGCGGTGCATCAACGAGCGCACCTTGGCCTCGAACCACTCCCAGCGAGCCGAATCCGGCGGCAGGATGTCGTTCATGCCCTTCACAGCTTGCAGCTGCGTCTTTTTCTGTTCGGTCATTTTTTCCTGCGCTTCAAGCGGCCGCGCCGCCAAAACGTTTTTCAATGTAGTTTTCAACCAGCACCTGAAATTCCTGGGCGATATTCTCGCCACGCAGAGTCAGGGCTTTTTCACCGTCGATGTAAACCGGCGCGGCTGGCGCTTCGCCAGTGCCGGGCAAACTGATGCCGATATCGGCATGTTTGCTCTCGCCGGGGCCGTTGACGATGCACCCCATCACCGCCACCTTCATCGCCTCGACGCCCGGATATTTGGCTCGCCAGACCGGCATCTGCGCCCGCAAGAACGTGTCGATCTGCTGGGTCAGCTCCTGAAATGTGGTGCTGGTCGTGCGGCCGCAACCCGGGCAGGCCGTCACGCTCGGGTTGAACGCGCGCAGGCCGAGCGACTGCAGGATTTCCAAGCCCACCACCACCTCTTGCGTGCGAGCCTCACCCGGCTGCGGCGTCAGCGAGACGCGAATGGTGTCGCCAATGCCCTCTTGCAGCAGCACGGCCAGCGCGGCGGCCGACGCTACCGTGCCCTTGGTGCCCATGCCAGCCTCAGTCAAGCCCAGGTGCAAGGCGTAGTCGCAGCGCTGGCTCAACGCTCGGTAGACGGCGATCAGGTCGCGCACGCCGCTGACCTTGCAGCTGATGATGATGTTGTCGGGGTTGAGGCCCAACTCGCGGGCGTAGTCGGCCGACGACAGCGCCGACTGAATCAACGCCCGGTACATCACCTGCTGCGCGTCCCAAGGCTCGGCGCGAGCGGCGTTCTCGTCCATCATTTGGGCCAGCAACTCGGCATCCAGGCTGCCCCAGTTGACGCCGATCCGCACCACTTTGTCATAGCGGCAGGCCGCTTCAATCATCTGGCCGAATTGACGGTCGCGCTTGTCGCCCTTGCCGACGTTGCCCGGATTGATGCGGTACTTCGACAAGGCCTGCGCCATCGCCGGGAAGTCGGTCAGCAGCCGGTGGCCGTTGTAGTGGAAATCGCCGATCAAGGGCGTATCGATGCCCATCCGGTCCAGTTGCTCGCGAATATGCGGCACAGCCGCCGCCGCTTCCGGCGTGTTGACGGTGATACGCACCAGCTCGGAGCCCGCAATGGCGAGTTCCTTGACCTGGATGGCGGTGCCGATCACATCGACCGTGTCGGTGTTGGTCATCGATTGGACCCGCACCGGCGCGTCGCCGCCGATGGTGACGACACGGTCGCCCCAGCGCACCTGCGCTTGGCGCGTTCGACGCGGTGCGGGCAAAGCTGCCGCAATGGCCTGCTCAAGCGTGCTTGAGAGATCAAGGGTCGAGACTGTTTTGTTGTCGCTCATGGTCATCACTTCAATTCGAATCGGGCCACATTGCCCTTGGCTTGGGCCACCAGGTCAACCGGGCTGCCGCGTACCGTCAATTCAGTGCCGGTCACATTGCCGACGATCACCTTGAACGGCGGCTGCCCTGTCATGTCGATTGAATCACCGGCACGCAAATGCCTGGACATGAGGCTTTGGCCGCGTGCATCGACAATTTCGACCCATGACTCCGCTTTGGCTCTGACGTTCAAAGCCACCGCTCCGGCCCCGACAGCAACAGCGGCGGCAGCACTGGATGCGCCGGGCATGCCTTGCCCAAGCACCGCCGGCCCAGCCAGCGGGACCGACATTGGCGTTGGCGCAGGTAGGGGCATGGGCGTAGATGTCGGCACCGTTGCCGGAGCACTGGCGGTCGACTCGGCGACCGGCGCAGTAGTGGTCGGCGCTGCGGGCGGCTCTTCGCTGGGCAGGGGCAAGATCAGCGGCTGCACCGTCACCGTGCCCATGCCCGTGCTGCTCGACCCAAAGGGCAGACTGCCCGGCACTTGGAAGCCGGAACGCCCCGCCAACCAACTGGCCGGCAGGTTGTAAACCAGCGCAGCACCCAACAACAACAGAATCGGGCCCCACACCACGGGACGCAGAAAAGTCGCCAGCGACAGGCCATCGTCCGGGCCGCCGCGATCGCGATATGCCTGGTTGAGCCCGCGTGACACATTCAGCACCGGCTCGCTGCCGCGCGGCAGCAGCGCCAATATCGGCTCGGCATCCAGCTTCAAGACACGGCACATGGCTTTGGCCAACGCTCGGGCAAAGGTGATGTCGAGCAAGTCTTCCAGGCGGTCGGCTTCGAGCGCTTCCAGCTTGGCTTGCGGCACCTTCAACATGGCTGCCAGGGCTTCGATATCCAAACCGCTCTGCTCGCGCGCGCGACGCAACAGGGCACCCGCGCTCAAGGCTCCGCCCACACGGGTCGCGCTGTCTGTTGCACCTATTGCATCGCTTGTCACGTTGTCCGCCACATCCGTTGTTGAACCTGTTGTTGCGTTTACTGTTGCGTTTGTTATTGCGTTTATTGCCGACCGGGCAAGCACCTTGTCGGTTGCCGGCTTGGCTGCACCATCACTCATCAAATCGTCCACTGTCCATAGCTTGCAGCTCCGGTGATTGCGGATGACGCCGGCGCAACAGCTGGCTCAATTCATCCACCGCCGCCCGGTCACCCAATCGGCGCTCAATGCGCAGGGCCAACCAGAGACTTTGAGCATTGCTTTGCTCCGGCTGCGCGTTCACACGGCGCACATAAAAGCGCGCGCGCTCAAATTGCTGGTTGCGGTAGAGCACTTCCGCATAGTTGATCGCCACCGCCGGGCTCGCAGGATCCAGCTCAAAAGCCTTGGACAAGCTGCGTTCGGCCTCGACCAAGCGCCCTGCCCGGGCCTCGCAAACGCCCTTGGCCAGCAGCGTGCGCGACGGCGCGCGGTAACTCGCCTGCGCTAGCGCCAGATCGAACTGCGCGTCGGCTGGCCCCCAACGCTGCTGCTGGCAAAGCAACCAGCCGTAGTTGTGCAAGGTATCCGGATCAAGCGGATAGAGCGTCAGGGCGCGCTTGAAACTCTCATCCGCCAACTGCGGCTCCCCCATCGCCGCATACACCAAAGCCCTCAAATTGATGGCCTCGCGCAAGTCTGGCTTGGCCACCAAAGCCTGTTTGATTTCATCCAGTGCCGTGTTGAATTGGCCACGCGCAAAATAACCGGCGGCCAACTCCATGCGCACGCCGGCGCGACGGTCGGCATCCGTCTGGTCTGAATCGGTGCGCGGTCCCGCCGTCGGGGCTGCCAGCGGCGCGGCACAAGCGCTCAGCCACAGCAGCAACAAAGCCACGCCCAGCGCCATCCAGAATGAGGCAGCGGCCGACCTGGCGGCGCGCGGCAGAACGACCGACGAGGCGTTTGTCATGAAGGCAATCGGCTTGCGGTCACGAAGGAAGGGCCACTACGGCGGCCTTCACCAGCACCGGCGCACGCACCATGCGAACGTAGGCACTGGTGCGGTCTTGCACCTCACCGGCCAGTTGCCCGCAAGCGGCATCGATGTCGTCACCGCGCGTCTTGCGTACGGTGGTGATCAAACCGGACTTGATCAAGATATCGGCAAAGGCAGTCACGCGCTCACGCGAGCTGCGTGTCAGCCCGGAGGCCGGAAAAGGGTTGAACGGGATCAAATTGATCTTGCAGGACACATGGCCGCGCAGCAACTCCACCAACTCGTGGGCCAGCTCCGGCGTGTCGTTGACACCGTCCAGCATGCAGTATTCGAACGTGATGAAGTCGCGCGGCGCGCGCTCCAAGTAACGGTTGCAGGCGTCAAGCAATTCGGCAATCGGGTACTTCTTGTTCAACGGCACCAACTGGTCACGCAAGGCGTCGACGGGCGAATGCAAAGACACGGCCAAAGCCACCGGGCAGTCATCCCTCAAACGGTCGATCATGGGCACGACGCCCGAGGTCGAGACGGTGACTCGGCGGCGCGACAGGCCATAACCGTGGTCGTCCAACATCATCCGCAAGGCCGGCAGCAGCGCGCTGTAGTTCTGCAGCGGCTCGCCCATACCCATCATCACCACGTTCGAGATGACTCGCTCGTCGCTACCCTGGCGACGCCGCAAGCTGTGCTCGGCGTACCAAAGCTGAGCAATGATTTCAGCAGTGTCAAGATTGCGGCTGAAGCCCTGATGCCCAGTCGAGCAAAAGCGGCAACCCACCGCACAACCGGCTTGACTCGAAATACACAGCGTGCCGCGATCTGATTCGGGGATGTACACCGCCTCGACCGCATCACCCGCGCCGACATCGAACAACCATTTGATCGTGCCGTCCGCCGACACATGCTCGGAGATCACCGGCAAGGCCGTGATTTGAGCGCGGGACGCCAATTTGTCGCGCAGCGACTTGGCCAGATCGGACATCTGATCAAAGTCAGATGCACCGCGTTTATGAATCCAACGAAACAACTGGGTCGCGCGGAAGCGCTTTTCACCCAGCTGCTCGCAGTACGCGGCCAGGCCTTCTAGATCGAATCCGAGCAGGTTGACCGCGTTCATAAATGCCTCTTGTTGTTCAAAACCAAGCGCTTGACGGCGCCCAAGTCTTTGTCAGAAGCAGGCAAGATCGCAAGACCTTACCCTGTTCCTGACTCAACCTCAAGGCCTGAGCACGAGAGGCAGGGGCCGAATTAACGGCTGAAAACATTCATTCCGGGGAAGAAGAATGCGATTTCGGCAGCGGCTGTTTCTGCTGCGTCGGAACCGTGAACGGCGTTGGCGTCGATGCTGTCAGCGAAATCGGCACGGATCGTGCCCTTCTCGGCCTTCTTCGGATCGGTAGCGCCCATCAGGTCACGGTGCGTCAGGATGGCGTTTTCGCCTTCCAGTGCCGTGATCATCACGGGGCCGGAGATCATGAAAGTCACCAGATCGTTGAAGAAAGGGCGAGCCTTGTGGACGCCGTAAAAGCTCTCGGCTTCGCCGCGCGACAGGTGCGCCATACGGGCGGCAACAATCTTCAAACCAGCGCCTTCAAAGCGGGCGTAGATCTGTCCGATGACGTTCTTTGCCACGGCATCGGGCTTGATGATGGACAGGGTGCGTTCGATAGTCATGGTTTATTTCCTGGAATCTGAGGGCTTGAAACAACCCGTGATTGTACTGTGTCGAGGTGTCGGGCTTGTGGCAACGGGTGCGAGCTACCCTCCTTGGGCAACCCGCAGCGATGCTGCCCCGGCGACTGTCCGACCCAACCGTGGGCCAGACAGGCTAGGATTTTCAGCGGTTACGGCCACCAAAACCGCCACCGGAACGACCGCCACCGCCGCTGTTGCCGCCTTGACCGCCCTGGCCGCCGCGGCCGCCACTGCCGCCGCCACCGCCATTGCGTCCGGTACGACGCACATAGGCGTCGGCACCGATATAGCCGACCGAGGTCTGCAACGGATCAGGCTGGCGCGGGCCATCGCCCTTGTTGCTACCACGCCCCTGACCGCCTTGGTTACGGTCTTGGCTGCTGCTGCCGCCGGCCCCGAAGCCTGACGGGAAGCCGCGTGAATTACCGGCAAAACGCCGATCGAAAGTCTGCTCCAACGGGTTGATGTTGCGTGGGATTGCGTCCTCGAAGTCATCATCGCCACGGTCAGCGCCGCGCTCGTTCGAACGCTCGTTGGCGCGCTCATTCAGACGTTCGGGCGGGCGCTCATTTAAGCGATCGGGACCGCGCTCATTACCGCGATCAGGACCACGGTCGTTGCCGCGCTCCGGGCGCTCGGGCCGCTCGGCAACCCGGCTCGGACGCGGGCCAACCCCGGCCTGTCGGCCATCGGCACGACGGCCACGATTCTTGTCCACACCGCGCTCGGGACCCCGGTCCGGGCCGCGCTCGGGACCCCGGTCCGGGCCGCGCTCGGGGCTTCGTTCGCCAGCCCGCTCAGGGCCTCGATCATTACCGCGCTCGGCGCCTCGTTCATTCGTCCGCTCAGCGCCCCGCACTCCGCCACGTTCGGCGCCGCGTTCGTTGCGTGGCTCCCGGCTCACGCGCGTTTGGTCACCGCCGGCCAAGCGGCGGATCACATTCACATCGTCTTCACCCAACTCGATCCAAACGCAGCGCTTGAGGCCACGCGGCAGCACCACGGTGCCATAACGAATGCGGATCAAGCGATTGACTGTCAAGCCCATCGAGTCGAACAACTTGCGCACTTCGCGGTTGCGGCCCTCGGTGATGACGACGCGATACCAGCGATTGGCACCCTCGCCGCCGCCGTCATCGATCGATTTGAAGCCGGCCTTCTGGCCTTCGATGATCACGCCTTCGATCAAGCGGCCGCGCTGCTCGGGGTTCAACGCGCCCAGCACTCGCACCGCATATTCGCGTTCCACGCCGAAGCGGGGATGCATCAACTGATTGGCCAATTCGCCCGAGTTGGTGAACAGCAGCAGCCCTTCGGTGTTCATGTCCAGCCGGCCCACGGCCTGCCACTTGCCCTGCTGCAAACGCGGCAGGTGACGGAACACGGTGGGGCGACCTTCGGGATCGTTGAACGTCACCACTTCGCCGGCAGGCTTGTGATATGCCAGGATGCGCGGCGGCGGCGGCGAGATGCGGATGCGGATCGGCTTGCCCGCCACACGCACGTTGTCACCAAACGAGATGCGCTGCCCGATGTGGGCCACCTCACCGTTGACCTCGATCTTGCCGTCGGCAATCATGTCTTCGATGTCGCGGCGCGAACCGATGCCGGCTTGAGCCAGCACCTTTTGCAACTTGGGGGCATCCGGCTCGGGGGCCAGCACACGCTTGTTGTCGACTTCCGCTACCGCTTCTTCAACCAACTCGTCATCGTCGCCGTCATCATCGGCCGCATCAAACTCACCCGCCAACACGGCAGCAAAACGCTCGCCCGCCGCAGCCAGCAATTCCGGTGCAGGAGCTGCGGTTTGCACAGCAGCACGGGGCTCACGGGCTTCGCGCACCTCACGCGGCTCACGTGCGTCGGAGCCATCGGGCAACTCCTTGCGACCACGACGGCGATTGCGATTGCGCCCGCCACGCTCACCAGCGTCGCCAGATCCTTCTGCCGAGCCGTCTTCGCCCGCAGCAGCGCTGCCTTGCTGGCCAGCATCCGCTGCCAAGTCAGTCGCCTCGACCGGCTCTGCCGGGACCTCGGGTGCCAGCGTAAACGTCGGCTTGCGCCTAGCAGGCGCAACAGGTGCACGCACCGGGACTGGCGCTGGCACCGGCATGGCAGCGGACTCGGCGACGGCTGCCTGAGCCACCGCAGGCGCGGTGACATCTTCAGCAACAGCAGCAGTCTTGCGCGGGGCGCGGCGCTTGGGAGCGTCGGCATCGGAGGTGAACGGGTTCACCGGCGCGGCAGCAATTTGAACCACCGGCTCGGCAGCCTGCTCGGTTTTCTTGACGGCGGGCTTGCGGGTGGCGCGCGGCTTCACCTCAACGGCCGATACGGCAAGTGCTGCAACTTCCGGGGCCGCAACCACCGGAGCAGTAACCAGCACGGCGGCGGCAACCAAATCAGCTTTGGGCTTCGCGGGGCTGCGCTTGCGTTTTGGGGCCGCAGCGTCGGCACCAGCATCGTTCAAGGGAGCGCCGGATTCGGCTTTGGGATCAGTGTCGTTGGAGTTCATGCGTCGGTGTGCACCTGTTCGGCGGCGTCAGACTGAAGATCCGGCTGAGCCGGAACGGATGCGCCTGTATCGCTGACGATAGGCGCGGGAGATTTCATGCTTAGGACTTATGCAAAACCGCCGCGCCCGAGACAGGCTGGGCCGCGACAATTTTGCGTAAATCTTAGGTATTCGGCACAACAGCTTCAGGGCTCTCGCCGGCCGCATCGACAGTCAACTGAGCTTGCAAATCAGCGACCGCCGCCAGGGCTTGCGCAGAGGCGGCACCGAACTCCAGCAGCGGCAATTGCTCCAGACTGCCCAAGCCCAGATCATCAAGAAACTGGCGCGTAGTGGCGTAAAGCGCCGGACGCCCAGGGGCTTCGCGATATCCGATCACGTCAATCCAGCCCCGGTCTTCAAGCTGCTTGACGATTTGCGTTGACACCACCACGCCGCGAATGTCCTCAATGTCACCCCGCGTCACCGGCTGCCGGTAGGCAATGATGGCCAAGGTTTCCATCACTGCTCGCGAGTAACGCTGCGGCTTCTCCGGGTGCAGCCGGTCGAGGTATTCACGCAACTCGGGCCGGCTTTGAAATCGCCAGCCACTCGCTACCGCGACCAACTCGACGCCGCGACCATCCCAATCTCGCGATAGTTCATCCAATACGCTGCGCAGGGTATCCATGCCGACAGCGTCGGCAAACAAACTGCGCATTTCGCGCAGCGTCAACGGCTGCTGGGCGCATATCAGCGCTGTCTCAAGGACGCGCTTAGCATCCTGTGTGTTCATTGACTTTCGTCATTTGTCCCGATTCAAGCGGGTGTTTTGCGGGCCAGGCCTTGGGGCTGACCTCGCCGCACAAGCTGGGCTTGGCGGCTTGTCAACGACGCAAAGGGCGTCAGGGGCGCAAGGGGCGGGGCTGAGAGCGTTAGCTTGAGGAGTAAGTCACCGCTGATTCATCAGCTGTAGTGAAACTTGGGAGGGTTCTCATGGAACCCAACAGTCCGGTCAAGCGCTCGGCTCCGCGAATTATAACTCGATCAAGGCTCGGTTTGCGGTAAGCAAGGGGCAGGCAAGTCCAATGCAGCCCATGCATCTGCCAAATCCTGTGGCAAAGGCGCATCAAACTGCAGCGGCTGACCCAAAATCGGATGGGCAAAACTGAGCCGCGCGGCATGCAAAGCCTGCCGCGTCAAGCCCAGGGCCTGCGCGCCACCATACAAAGCATCAGCAACCACCGGGTAGCCCTTGAAAGCCAAATGCACCCGAATCTGATGCGTGCGGCCGCTGTGCAAGACGCAGTGAACAGCGCTGATGCTGTGCGAATTCGCCTCCCCCAGACCCAGCAAATAAACATCGGTGCGCGACGGCTTGCCGGTCGCTAGCACAGCCATCTTGATGCGGGAGATCAGGTCGCGGCGGATCGGCACATCCACCACCATGTCTTCGGGGACGCGGCCGTAAGCCAGTGCCACATATTCGCGGTGCACCTCACGCGCAGCGATCATCCGGGTCAGGGACGTCACCGCAGCCAAGCTCTTGCCCACCAACATCAATCCGGTCGTGTCCTTGTCAAGCCGATGCACGATACCGGCGCGCGGCAAGGTCGCAGCCACCGGGTGGTGAGCCAGCAAACCATTCATCACCGTGCCCGACCAATTGCCGGAGGCTGGATGAACCACCATGCCGGAGGCCTTGTTGAGCACCAGCAGATGCTCATCCTCAAAAATGATGTTGAGCGCCATCGGCTCGGCTCGGAAGGCCTTGCTTTCCTGCGTCGGCAGCAACTCGATGCGCACACGCTGACCCGCCAGCAATTTGCGTGAGGCACTGTTGGCGGGCAGCTCATTGATGCTGACGCAGCCACGTTCGATCAAGCTTTGCAGGTGGTTGCGCGAGAACTCCGGCGCCATCTGTACCAGCCACCGGTCGAGTCGCTGACCATGCCATTGCGCATCAACCTGAGCCTCACGCACTTCGGCCTTGTCATCGGCACCGCCGTCCTGCTCCGTGTCGGGCAGGGCATCCCATTCTTCATCACCGCACGCCTGGGGCGTGGGCTCATCTGCAGGCAAGGCCTGAACCATATAATCAAGGCTCCGATTTCAGTTGGAGGTCGGTGGCCTGCACCGCCCGTTGGGGACTTTAGGGACTTTAGGGATCATGATAGAAAAAAGCATGGAGCGCCACTTGGCGCAGGCGTCCGTCAATGCGGGCTCGCCTTGGCTGGCATTAACCGCTCGCCGCTCTTTGACTGGCCTCGCAGGCTGTGTCGTTCTGGCCCTGGCTGCTTGTTCATCCAGCCCGAAAGACGATCCTAATTCGCAAGCCAGTTTGGACAAATTGTACGCAGAGGCCAAAGAAGACCTCGCCGCCGGCAGTTTTGATCGTGCCATCAAGTCGCTTGAGCGCGTCGAAGGCCGTGCCGCCGGCACCCTGATGGCGCAGCAAGCCCAGCTCGATCTGGCCTGGGCCTATCACCGCAGCGGTGAGCGTGCGCAAGCCATCACCACGCTGGACCGGTTCATCAAATCGAACCCATCCAGCCCAGCGATGGACTACGGCCTCTACATGAAGGGTCTGGTCAATTTCAACGAGGATCTCGGCTTGTTCGGCCGCCTCGCCAGCCAGGATATTTCCGAGCGTGATCAACAAGCGTCGCGCGATGCCTTGCTGGCTTTCAAGCAAGTGCTTGAGCAGTTTCCCGAATCAAAATACGCAGCTGATGCCAAGTTGCGGGTGGACTACATCACCAACACGCTGGCGGTTTACGAAGTGCATGTGGCGCGCTACTACTTCAACCGCGGTGCTTACGTGGCAGCCGCCAACCGGGCCCAGCAAGCGGTGAAAGAGTTCCAACTCGCTCCGGCAGCGGAAGAAGCGCTGTACCTGATGGTGCAAAGCTATGACAAGCTGGGCCTGGTTCCGCTGCGCGACGATGCCCAGCGCGTGCTCAAACAGACATTTCCGCAAAGCCTCTATTTGGCCGGTGGCTTCGACAGCCGCAAGAAACCGTGGTGGTCGCTCTGGTGAAATAGCTCCACCGACACTTGAACAACGCGTGCTTGCACGCGTTTTTTCATGCCCGATCCGCAGCCAGCTCAGACAGCCAATCGAGGGCTTGCTCCTCCACCATCAAGCGGGTCATCGGCGGCAGCGCTTCGCGCAAGCGGCGGCCATAGTTCATGCCGGCCATGCGGGGGTCGCAGACCACCAACAGTCCTCGATCCTGCTCGGTGCGGATCAAGCGGCCGCCGCCCTGCTTCAGCGCAATCGCCGCCTCGGCGATAAAGAAATGTGCAAAAGCATTGCGGCCCGCCGCCTCCAAGCGCTGAACACGCGCTTCCACCAGCGGATCGTTGGGCGGAGGAAACGGCAGCTTGTCGATCAGCACGCACTGCAGGCTGTCACCCGGCACATCGATGCCTTCCCAGAAACTGGCTGAACCGATCAGCACGGCGCGCGGGTCGGCCACAAACTGCTGCAACAACACCCGTTTTGGAGCGCCCCCCTGCTGCAACACGGCCAACACATCGCCGCCTGCCTCGAACTCGGCACGCAAGGCGTCGCCGATGCTTTGCAGCGCACGCAGGGTGGTGGTCAGCACGAAGGTGCGGCCGCCCAGCGCGCGCGCGCAACGGGCCGCCAGCGCTGCCACCTGCAGCGGATGGTCGGGCTCGTTCGGTTTGGGGAAGCCGCTGGGAATATAAAGCCGCGCATGCTCCGGATAGTTGAACGGGCTGCCGACACGCAGCACGGTGGCGTTGTCGAGACCGGCGGGCTCCGTGAACCAGGTCAAGCGCTCGTCGTCCCCAAGCGTGGCAGAAGTAAAGATCCAGGCCTTTGGCGCGGCCGCCAACTGCTCTTGCATCGCTTCGCGGATGTCCAGCGGCGACTCGACCAAACGCGCCTGGTTGGGTGTCAAGTCGATCCAGCGCACATCGCCGGCATCGGGCTCGTGGGCAAATGCGTCGGCGACTTCTTTCAGCGCGGTGGCGCGCTCCTGCAGGCGCACAAAGTCGGGCGAGGTATCCACCACGGTGGCCAGCATGGCGATTGCCACTTCAGCCACCGCCGCCACATCGGTCAAGGCCTGCTCAAAACCAGGGCGGCCGGAGCGCTCTTTCCAGCTCAACTTGAGCATGCCGCGAATCTCCCGTCCCGCCCCCACCAAGGGCCCAGCGCAGACCAAACGCAGCTCACGAGCCGCACGCTCGATACGAGTCTGCAAACCCTGCCAATCCTGCAGACCGCGCGCCTGAGCCAAACCTTGCGCCAACAGATCACGCCCGAAATCAAGCAACTGGGACGTCCCCAGCGTGGTGCCTAGAAACTGCACTCCGGCCTCGGCCAGTTGATGCGCTTCGTCGAACACGGCCACCTCGACGCTGGGCAGCAGTTCGGCGACGCCACTGCCGCGCAAGGTCATGTCGGCAAAAAACAGATGATGGTTGACCACCACCACATCGGCCTCCATCGCATCGCGGCGCGCCTTCACCACATGGCATGCGCGGAATTCCGGGCAATCGGCACCGAGGCAGTTGTCGCGCGTCGAGCTGACCAGCGGGAGGATGGGCGAGCGCTCGTCCAGCCCGTCCAGCTCGGCCAAGTCACCACTCGTGGTCTGCAGAGCCCAGCGCTCGATCCGCGCCAAGGCCAGCACCGAGCGGCGGTCAGGCAGATCGGCACTGTGCCGCGCCTGGCTCATGCGGTGGATGCATAAATAGCTGCTGCGACCCTTCAGCAGGGCAATGCGCACCGGCAGCTGCAGTGCCGCGCAAAGTCTGGGCAGATCCCGCATGAAGAGCTGATCCTGCAGATTTTTGGTGGCGGTACTGATCAGCGCTCGACCGCCCGACAGCAGGGCCGGAACCAGATACGCGAAGGTCTTGCCAACGCCGGTACCGGCTTCAACCACCAGCGTTTCACGCCTGGCGATGGCTCGCGCCACGGCTTGACTCATCGCCAGTTGCTGCTCGCGAGGCTTGTAGTTCGGGTCGCTGCGCGACAGCGGCCCGCCGTCATCGAAGGCCGCAGCCACCCATTGCTCCAGCTCGCTCGGCTCGGCGGCAGACTGCGGCTTGTTTGACAAATCAGATGCCTTCAAGGATTCACTTTCGTTGCGCCGCAGCAGACTTCGGTGGCTGAGCAATTTTGTCTGACAAGCTGGCCTGTTGCAGCGCTAGCGTCGTCCTGCGCCACCCAAGACCGCTGCCCGCTGAACGCCCGCTTGGCGCTTTAGCGATTATAGTTTTCCGATGATGCCCTCTCCTCCAGGCTTTCGCCTGAGCGCCGCCACCGGCACCCACCGCGGTGATCGCCCGTACCAACAAGACCGGGTCGAGGTCATGACGCACCCGTACAGCAGTGGCTGCCTGTTGGCCGTCGTGGCTGATGGGATGGGCGGCAAAAGCGGCGGTCGCAAGGCTGCCGATCAAGTCATTTTGACCAGCGAACAACTGTTCGAGCGCTTCGTGCCCTCGGAGGAATCGGCGGCAGAGTTGCTCCAGCAATTAGTGACAGAAGCCCACCTGATGATCAAGCTGACCGCTATCTCGGCCGAAGAGGAGCCGCACAGCACCTTGGCAGCTTTTTTGATCAGCGCAGACCGCCGTTGTCATTGGGTGCATTCCGGCGATTCCCGCATCTATTGGTTCCGCGGCCCCCATTTGATCAGGCGCACCCTAGATCACTCCTTCGTCCAACGCTTGGTCGACGAAGGGCAGATCAGCGAAGCCGAGGCCGCCACCCACCCGCAATCAAACCTGCTGACGGGCTGCCTGGGCACCGTACAAGACCCGACGCTCAGCAGCTCTTGCATTGAAGCGCTGGCAGTCGGTGACAGCCTGATGTGCTGCAGCGACGGCCTGTGGCACTACTTCACCCCGGGCGAGATAGGTACCGTCTTGAACGCGCTGCCGGCCCGCGAAGCAGCAGCACTGCTGATCAACAAAGCGCGATTGCGCGCCCATAAAGGCGGGGATAACCTGTCACTGGCAATTGTGAATATCCAGGCACTGGACTGAGGTTGAGGCTGAGATGCCTTCAAGTCAACGACGTATCGACTTCGCGCCGCGCCTGGGCGAGGTATTCGGCCGATTGCATCTCGGCCAGGCGAGAGACGGTGCGCGGGAATTCATTCGCCATCGGTCCCTCAAGGTAGAGCTCGGCGGCAGGCACTGCGGCGGAAATCAACAACTTGACGCGGCGGTCGTACAAGACATCGACCAACCAAGTGAAGCGGCGCGCCTCGCTGGCCAAGCGCGGCGGCATCTCCGGCACATTGGAGAGCAGCACCGTGTGGAACTGCGTGGCCAACTCCAGGTAATCGTTCTGCGAGCGCGGGCCGCCGCACAAAGTAGAAAAGTCAAACCAGACCACGCCACCGGCACGCCGTTTCGAGAGAATCTGCCGATGCTCGATCTGCAGACACGGGTCTTCATCCCGCGCTTCGGCCAGCGACTCGAAAGCCGTTTTCAGCGATTGTTCGGCCACATCGTTGAGCGGGTGGTGATAGAACTCGACTTGAGCCAGCGTCTGGCTGCGGTAGTCCTGCCCGTTGTCCACATTGATCACCTCCAGATTGGCCTTCAGCAACTCGATCGCCGGCAATACGCGGTCGCGGTGCAGGCCGTTCGGGTACAGGCCGTCCGGATGGAAGTTGGAGGTCGTGATGATGCTGACGCGATTCTTGAACAAGGCGTCCAGCAGGCGGTACAAAATCATCGCGTCGGTCACATCAGAGACGTGAAATTCGTCGAAGCAGATCAAGCGAAAACGTTTGGCAATGCGCTTGCCCAACTCGTCGAGCGGGTCGGCAATGCCTTTCAGGTCGAGCAGTTCGCGGTGCACTTCGCGCATGAACTCATGAAAATGCAGCCGAGTCTTGCGCTTCAGCGGCACGGCTTGGTAGAAGCAATCCATCAAGAAGCTCTTGCCCCGGCCAACGCCGCCGAACATATAAACGCCGCGCGGCAACGGCGGGCGACGCAACATTTTGGTCACCGCATTCGAGCGCCGCGCTTTGTAATCCGCCCACTCGTCCTGGCAACGCTGCAGCGCTGCGACGGCACGCAGTTGCGCCGGGTCGGCGGTATAGCCCCGTTCGGCCAGAGTTTGCTGATACAGCTCGGTGACTGAAGGCATTCAAAAGTCCAATAAATAAGGGGCGACCTGCGCCGCCCCTCTTGTGTTGCTGACTGCCAAATTTGAACTTAGAAGTTCAGCGTGCGCTTGTCCACAGCCAGCGCGGCTTCCTTGGTCGCCTCGCTCAAGCTCGGGTGCGCGTGGCAGATGCGCGCGATGTCTTCGGCCGACGCCTTGAACTCCATCGCCACCACAGCCTCGGCGATCAGCTCGGACGCCATCGGGCCGATGATGTGCACGCCGAGGATTTCGTCGGTCTTGGCATCGGCCAGAAATTTGACGAAACCATTCGTGTCGCCCAGCGCGCGCGCGCGGCCGTTGGCCAGAAAGGGGAACTGCCCCGCCTTGTAAGCCACGCCGTCCGCCTTCAGTTGCTGCTCGGTGCGGCCAACCCAAGCGATTTCCGGGCTGGTGTAGATCACCCAAGGGATGGTGTTGAAGTTGACGTGGCCGTGCTGACCGGCGATCCGCTCGGCCACGGCCACACCTTCTTCCTCGGCCTTGTGCGCCAGCATCGGGCCGCGCACCACATCGCCCACCGCCCAGACATTGGGCAGATTGGTCTTGCAGTCGCCGTCCACTTCGATGGCACCACGCTCGTCGAGCTTCAGCCCAACCGCCTCGCCATTCAGGCCGATGGTGTTCGCTACGCGGCCGATCGAGATGATCAACTTGTCGAACTCCACCGTTTGCTCAGCGCCCTTGGCATCGATGTAGGCCACGCCGACGCTCTTCTTGCCCACCTTGACTGCGACGATTTTGACGCCCAGTTCGATCTTCAGGCCCTGCTTCTTGAACAGTTTGAGCGCTTCTTTGGCGACCGATTCGTCGACCGCGCCGAGAAAGGTCGGCAGGCCTTCCAGCACCGTCACGTCGGAACCGAGGCGGCGCCAGACCGAGCCCATTTCCAGGCCG
>CANFYD010000022.1 GCA_947450745.1 Burkholderiales bacterium | reverse complement strand
GACCAGGTGATAAGCCTTGTTCTGCAGCGAACCGTCGGCGATGAAGGGGTAGTCGGACCGGTACTGGTCGTTGGCGGCCAAGACCAAGCCACCGATGGCGGTGTCGACCAAGTATTTGAAGCCGAGTGAGGACGAGAACTTTGGTGCATTCGGCATCTGGCGGCCGCTCAAATCGCACGCTGCCGACGCCACGCCGCCAAGCACCGCACCGGCAATCGGGCGCAGCGTAAAGCAGGTTCCGCCAGTGAATGTCTTGAATTTCGCATCCAAAACCTCAAACCCGCCACTCAGCGTGAGGTTGGTGGTGGCGCGGAAGCTGAAGTCCACGTCCAGCCCCTTCACCGAGGCGTTCGCGGCATTCAACTGCAGGAACCCGCCGGGAGGCGCGGGCGCTGCGGTCGAGCGCAATTGCATGTCCTTGTAGTCATAGCTGAAGACGGAGGCGTTCAGCCGCAGTCGGCGATCGAACAGTTGTGACTTCAGGCCGATCTCGATGGCGTCCAGGGTTTCCGGGTTGGAAGGCGGATTGTTGAAGACCCCCGGGTTGTATTCGCCTGACTTGAAGCCGCGGTTGAACGACACGTAGGCGTTGATGTCCTTGGCGAGGTCTTGGGCCAAGACGGCGCGAAACGTTGTCTTGGGGAAGCTGATCGTGGTCGGGATGCCCGCCGGATTGCCGGAATAAGGATCACCGGGGTGCAGCACCACACTCGGCGGAAATGCAGCGAGCGAGTTGGGGAAGCCGGCCAGCGGCCCCTGCACGCCCGACAGTCCCTTGGTGTCATTCGTATAGCGAACACCCAGAGTCAACCGAGTATTTTCCAAAACCTTGTAGGTGCCGTCCGCATAGGCGGATGACGACCGGGTGGTCGGGTAGGCTTTGATTCGCGTCGGAGTGGGTGCGGCGGCACAGACTGCGCCCACGCAGGTGCTCCAAACGTCTTGCGCAATCGTCGTGTCGTTATGGAAATAGAAGGCGCCAACGATCCAGTCGAACGGCGAAGTCGAGGGTTTGGAGCTGAATTGGAGTTCCTGGCTGAAGGCCTTGCTGCCGCCCGTCAGGGTGGTTTCGAGTGCGGACTGCCCGAGCACGGGTTTGCCGGGGATGCCGTTCGACGTGGAGTCTTGTGACGAGCTGGCATTCTGGTAACCCGTCAGACTGAGGAAATTGGCGAATCCCGCGTCATGTTCGATCTTCAGGGCCACGTTGGACTGCTCGCTGAGGCCTTTCGGATCACGGCGAGCCGCGAATTCGTAGTTGCCCAGGCTTTTCGTCCCGTCGGTGCCCACGGTCCCCGGAAAGATCGGGCTGACCAGGCCGAAATCGCTGTTGTTGTGGTCGTAGAAGCCACTCAAGGTGACTTTGGTGCCAGGTGCCGCGTTCCAGAGCAGCTTCATATGCGCCCCCTGCTCATCCTTCTTCAGGATGTCGTTGCCGGTAAAGACGTTGCGTCCCCAGCCCTTGTCTTGTTTCGAGCTGATGGCCGACACGCTGAGAAACAGATTCTCGGCGAGCGGGGTCGAGCCATAGAAGCTCAGATTCTTCGTGTTGTAACTCTCGAAGCCGACCGAGATGTCCAGGCGCGGCTGTTTTTCGGGCTCGCGGGTGACGACATTGATCAGGCCGGCGGTGGAGTTGCGACCATAGAGCGTTCCCTGGGGGCCCTTCAGCACTTCGATCCGTTCGATGTTGTTGAAGGAAAAGACAGCGGAGGCGGGGTTGGGCATGTAAAGACCATCGAGGTAGATGGCGACCGGCGCTTCTGTGGTGAAGCCTGAACTGTTGATGCCGACCCCACGCAGAAACGTGACGACCGTGGCCGCCTTGGCGGTCACCAGACCCGGTGTCAGGGCGGGCAAGTCCGACACGGTCTGGACGCTCAATTCGGACAATGTCGTGGCTGAAATTGACTGAACGGTCCCAGGGACCGATTGCAGCGTGCTGGTGCGACGCGTCGCCGTCACGACCACTTGTTCAAGCGTGAGTGGAGCGTTTGTGGCTGCGGCTGCAGCTGCGGGAGCCGATGCAGCGGCGGCCGGGGCGGCAAGCTGCGCATACGCACCACCTGCCGAGATCGCAAGAAGGGCGGGGACAGCACCGGCCAGCATGACACCCTGGCGGCTCATTGCCTTGCGCACGGCCTGCGCCACGAAGTTCATTTTCCAGGGGTGCGCCTCGACAGACGCGCGCAGACATTCGATCTTGTTTTTCAATTGAGTCTCCATCCATTTGGTTCGAAATAATGAAAGTCGCTTCGTAACGACCAGCGCAAGTCTTTTCTTGCCTTTGCGTCCGCTCAGGAGCCTGTGCCGGCTCATTCATGACTCTCCGGAGCCCAGCGGACAATTCTTTTCGCTGCCCTGTCCTGTGCTGCCGGGCACGCCAAAGCTCGGCAGGTCAAGCGCGACAGCCCTCTCGACCGCAGCGCAGCCAACGCCTCACCGGCTTCCCTCGTTTGAGTACAGGGAGCGGTGCTTGCCTGCGGCGTCAGGTCAGAGCTCGGTCATTTCTTCGCGTCCCCAGCGGCCTTTTCAGCGAGCAATTCCTGGTAGGTCGTTTCAATAAAGGTCGGGAACCGGGCGGCTGCACCCTTCAACGGCACATCGTTCAAGGCCGACTTCGCTTCTGCCACGCTCTTGCCTTGATCGAACAGGGCCTTGATCTGCTCACGGCGCTCTTCAGCGACCTGCAGCCGACGCCTCAATTCGTCCTTGCTCAGAATCTCGCCGTGACCCGGGACGTAGGTGTCGGCGTCGAGCGCCAGAATGGCTTTCACCGATGCGAACAAGCCCAGCGAAGACCCCTGCTTGTTCAGGTGGATGCCGGGATAAGGCCCGATGGCGGGCGTCAGCAAGTCCCCGGCGAAGAGCAGCTTCTTGGTCGGGAAGTAGATGGCGAGGTCGCCGTCCGTATGCGCCGCCGCCGTGTGGATGAGCACGACCGGCACGCCGTCCAGCACCGTCGTTTCGCTGGCCTTGACCGTTCGCGTCGGCAGGTAATGCCTGATCTCGTCGCTTGGCGGAAAGCCATTGGCGGTCGGGTCGGTGATGACCGCTTGAATCTCGGTCTTCGCGCTGTCCTGAGCAATGATGTCCATCCCGCGCGGGAAGGCCGGCAGGCCGTTGATGTGGTCCGGATCGCTGTGCGTCAGGATCATCACCTTGACCGGCTTCGTCGTGAGCTTGGCAATTTCCGCCAGTTGCTTCCGAGCCGACGGAATGAAGGTCTGCGCATCGATGGCGATCACGCCGGTATCGCCGATGACAAAGCCGGTGTTGCCGATACCGCCCGTGACCCAATAGGCATCGCTGCCGAGCGGCTTCACCGACAGCGTTTCTGTCAGCGGCAACACGGTGTTCAGCACCAGGAACTTGGCAGCCGGGACCTGGCTGAGGCCTCCCAGGATCACCACCACGGCGGCCAGGGACAGACCGGCAATTGAGCGTTTTCTCATGGCGGGCTCAATGCGTGCCCGCGGCCAGCCAGTCGGCGCAGGCCTGCAGCATCTGCGCCTGCTCCTTGCTGCCGGGCGCCGGCAGATCGAGATTGATGGGGGCACCGACGAGGGACTGCATATAGGCCATGTGCTTGTAATGCGCCGGATAGCCTGCGAGGACGTCGCCGTCCAGTGCCAGCGTGACACCGGGGTTCACGGCGGCCAGCGTGTCCTTTTCATAGATCGGCGCACGGCTCTGGATCAGCCACTTGCCGTCCAGCTTGACCATGCGGTCGACAAACCAGCCATAGCAGGTGGCGTCGACTTCAATCCCGTTCAGCGAGCTGCGGACCAGGATGGTGATGCGGGTCTGTGCCAGCGCGCACAAGCCATTCACCTGGATGATGGGCACGCCGATGTAGTGCAGCGCGCGCGTAGCGCCGGCCGACATGCGCTCGCAGACATCGACAAAATCGCTGGCGGAGCCGTCCATCCAGGTGGTCTGCATGGTGGCAGCGGGTGCATAGACGCTCCTCAGCGCCTCCCATTCGCAGCGGTCGCGCCACAGGCCCCAGTTCTGCAACACGTCGCAGATGGCGGCGCGCTCGGCAACTAGCCCCGCAGCGCCGGGCCGCAGGTTTTCGGACTGTTCAGTCATCTCAATAGCTCTCGGAAATGGTGGCGAGCGTGCGCTTCATCATGGTGACGGCTTCGCTTCGCGGCGCGCCTCGCTGCTCTTGTTGCGACAGGGCCAGGCTGGTTTCCACGACCGTGCGCACCCGCGCGTAGCGGCGCGCCATGAACAAGGCCAGTGCCTCGTCCAAGCTTTGCGAGGTGGCCACGCATTGCCCGAGCACCACGGCATCTTCAAGCGCCATGCCGCCGCCCATGCCCAGATGGGCGGTGGTGGCGTGCGCCGCATCGCCGATCAGCAGCGTCCGCCCGCGATGCCAGCTGTCGGGCACCAGCAGCCATTCGAACGGCCGGGCGATCAGTTCGGCGTCCGGGGTCAGGCGGCTGCGCATTTCGACGATCGCCGGTGCCGTGAAGGAGTCCAGCAGTTGGGTGAACAGCGCATGGACTTCGGCCTTGTCCATCCAGCGGATCTCCGGGATGTTGAAGACGGCGGCGACATAGGTGACGTCCTTCGGCAGGTTGTAAAAGCCGAGCCGGCCGACGGAGCTGGTGTACCAACCTTCCTGACCGATGGGACTACCTTCCACCATCCAGCGCAGGCTGAACTGGCCTGAATAGGCGGGCTTGGGGGCGTCTGGGAACACCAGCGCGCGAATGCTCGAATTGATCCCGTCGGCACCGATCACCAGGTCGTAGCGGCCTTCGCTGTCGTCGCTGAAACGAACCAGAGCAGCGGCCGGCTGATCATCGATGGTCTTGGCGGTGACGCCGATCCGGATGCTCGCACCGCCCCGCTGGGCATGGCTTGCGAGCGACTCCAGCAAGGCCTTGCGGTAGACGCCGAGCGCCACCTTCGAGCCCGGCCAATCGGGCCGCGGGGGGCCGGGGCTGACGAGCGTGCCCGCTGCATCGAGTTGCTGTGCAACGGTCGAGTCACGCTGGAAGGGCGTGGCGGCGGCGTAGCAATCGTCATAGACGCCAAGCTCAGCGAGTGCATCCGCCGCGCGGCCGCTGATGCCAATCGAGGCGCCTCCCCACGAGCGACCTACTTCCACCACATCACAGTGCACACCCGCACGTGACAAGGCAATGGCGGACGACAGACCGGCGATGCCGCCCCCAACGATCAAGGCTTTCGAAATACAGGCCATGGCAATGCTTTCTCTCTTCTGAGTTGAGACTCTCACGCGGCGCTTGAGGCAGGCGTGCTTGGAGCGGGCGGCGATCCGGCTGGGGCCGATTCGGGCGTGCTGCGACGCCGGCTGACCAGCACGCCGGCAATGACGGCAAGCACCGCGAAACTGAGCGAAACAGTGCCCCGCGTCATGCCGGCTGCGAACATCAGGCCGGCCAAATAGGGCCCCAGGCCGCTGGCGACCCGGCCGATGCCCAAGATGAACCCGATGGCGGAGACCCGCATATTGGGCGGGAAGGTGGCCACCATGCTCGCTTGCAACATGGCCGCTGAACCGGACAGGAAAAACGAGGCGCTGCAGGCAGCCACGACGAACATCCACAAGATCGGCGGAACGAAGCCAATACCGACCAGTGCCGCCCCGAAACCGCACATCACGAAAGCCGCCATTTTCAAGGTGCTGAAACGCGTGGTCAGGGCACCGAAAATGAGCGGTGCGGTGACACCGATCAGACTCGTGATGGAGGAAACCAGGCTGGCGGTTGAGGCGGTGAAGCCCAGCGTCGTGATGATTTGGGGCAGCCAGTTGATGATGTAGTAGCCCGCCGTCACCATCAAGACATTGACGGCGATGAACCTGATGGTGTCGGGTGCTCTCGACGGCGAAAACAGGACCCGGTACGAAAGCCCTTCCTGCTTCTGGGCCGGTGGAAGCTCGGCAACAGTCGGGTGCCCCAGTTGACGCAGGACTCGGTTGAGACGTTCGAGCGCATGCTTTGGGCGTCGGCTGATCAAAAAGGCGGGGGATTCAGGCAGAAACACCGCAGCCACCAGAGTCATGACAGCACCCGCGATCGATCCGATCAGAAAGACCCAATGCCAGTCATGGCTGCTCAGCACTGCGGCCGAAACCAGGCCGCCGAGCGCACCGCCCAAGGGCAGGCCAATGGCGGTGGAGGCCACCGCGAATGAACGGTTCCGCGCATTGGCAACCTCTGCATTCATCGTCGCCAGCAGCGAGATCAAGGCACCCATCCCGATGCCGGTGAACGCCCGGCTCAGCATCAACTGGGTCATCGACTGCGACAAGCCACAAGCCAAAGAACCCACCGTGACCACCACCAGGCAAATCAGGATGATCGGCTTGCGCCCGACCTTGTCCGCAAACGGCGACAGCCCCAAGGACCCCACCGCCATACCGACCAGCCCGCTGGCCAGCAAGATGCCGAGCGCCGCTTTGCCAATACCCCATTCCTTGCTCAGCACGGGCACGACAAAGGACATCGACCCGAGGTCGTAGCCATCCAATACAGCGATGGAGATGATCAGCAGGATCGTGAAGATCTGCCGCCGCGTCATCGGACGGTCATCGAACAGGCGGTGCGGTCCCGAAGCAGTTGAAGCTGAGCTCATGTCAGTGCTCGCCTTGCTGAAGCGGCGCTGGCTGTGTCAGTCGGAGCCGGATGCCGATGAATTCGATATCGTTTTTGTTCATGCTTGTCTCCTGGGGATCGAACGCCGATGCTGCGGCCTATTGCAATCTCTGCTGTGAAAGTCGATGGAATTAACCCAAATTGACTTTATCCCTGCCTTTGAGGCCGAGCATTTCGCGCGCCTCGGCGGGCGACGCGATCTCGTAGTCGAGCGTTTCCAGCAGCGTGCGAATTTTGCGGACCTGCTCGGCGTTCGAGGTGGCCTGGCGGCCCGGTCCGATCAGCAGCGAGTCTTCAAGTCCGACGCGCACATTGCCGCCCATCAATGCGGCTTGCATGGCCAGCGGCATCTGATGCTTGCCAGCGCCCAGCACCGACCACTGATAGCTGTCGCCAAAGAGCTTGTCGGCCACCCGCTTCATGGTGGTGAGGTTCTCGGCGTCGGCACCAATGCCGCCCAGTATGCCCAGCACGAATTGCAGAAAAATCGGCCCGCGCACCAGGCCGCGATCAACAAAGTGCTTGAGGTTGTAGAGGTGGCCTATGTCGTAGCACTCGAACTCGAAGCGCGTGCCGTGCACATCGCCCAGGCGGGCAAAGACCTGTTCGATGTCCTGGAAGGTGTTGCGAAAGATCGCGTTGCGCGTGCCTTCGAGGTGATCGCGCTCCCAGCCGTACTTGAACTCCTTCATCTTCTCGCCGACCGGGAAGAAGCCGAAGTTCATGCTGCCCATATTGCAGCTCGACATCTCGGCCGAGATATCGAGCGCGCCGGCCAGCCGCTGGTCCAGCGTCATGGTGTGGGAGCCGCCGGTGGTGATGTTGATCACCGCATCGGTGGCGGCGTGGATCTTGGGCAAGAACTGACGGTAGACGGCCGGATCGAAGGACGGCCGGCCGTCGGCCGGATTGCGGGCATGCAGGTGCAGGATCGCTGCACCCGCTTCGGCCGCCTCGATCGCCTGCTCGGCAATCTGCTCCGGCGTGATCGGCAGGTAGGGCGACATGCTCGGGGTGTGCACCGAGCCGGTGACGGCGCAGGTGATGATGACTTTGCGTGCCATGGTCAGACGGGCTCCGGAATGACGATGTTTTCGATATGGCCGATGCCGTCGATCTCGACCCGCATCACGTCGCCGACCTTCAGGAAGCTGGGCGGGGTCATCGCCGCGCCGACGCCCGAGGGTGTGCCGGTGGCGATCAGGTCGCCCGGCTCCAGGGTCATCACGGTCGAGAGGTAGGCGATCTGGTCGTAGATGTTGAAGATCATTTCGCCGGTCGTGACCTGCTGGCGGACCTCGCCGTTGACGAGCATGCGCATCGTCAGCGCGTGCGGGTCGGCCACCTCGTCATCCGTGACGATCCAGGGGCCGATCGGCCCTGTGGTGTTGAAGGACTTGCCCAGCGTCATCGTGGGCGAGCGGCGCTGCCAGTCGCGCACCGAGACGTCGTTCACCACCAGATAGCCGGCAATCACCGAACGCGCCTCGCTGGCCGACACATGGCGGCAGCGGCGGCCGATGACGACGCCCAGCTCGGCCTCGTAATCCAGCTTGTCCGAGACCTTGGGCATGTGCACCGGGTCGAAAGGCCCGTTGACGCAGGAGACCTGCTTGTTGAACCAGACCTGGCTGTCGGGCACCTCGATGCCGGCGCGCTTGGCCTCTTCCACATGCTTGCGGTAGTTCATGCCGATGGCCAGGAACTTGCTGGGGTTGGGCACCGGCGCTTCGAGCCGCACGTCGGCCAGTGGGTAGGAGGGCGAGCGCTCGGCGTCGACCTGGCGGGCACGGTCCATCAGCGGCGGTCCGCCAGCCAGCAGTTCGAGCATCGTCGATGGCAGCGAGGCATCGGCGGCCGGCAGATCGATCACCTGATCGCCGTGGATCTTGCCGATGGAGGTCCTGCCGCGGCAGGAGAAGGTCACGAGTTTCATGGGATTCCTTTTGTTTTTTATTGAGCGGGGGCGTCGGCAGACAACAGCTGCTTGAGCACGGCGGGCGGTTGATGGCCCCAATCGCTGATGCGGTCGTATTCGCGCACGTCCGCCCAGTCGTCGGTCACGGTGCGGCCGGTGGCACCGATCTCGACCGCCCAGCCGCCGGGGCTGATGCTGTAGAAGCTGACCATGCCGTCGTTGGCGTGCTGGCCCAGCGTGTTGGCCAGGGGCGTGGCGGCTTGCAGCGCACGCTCATAAGCCATGCCGACCTCGGCGACCCGGGCCACTTCAAAGTTGATGTGGTGCAGGCGCTGGGGCACGGCCGGCATCGGGACAAAGCCGATGGCCAGTGAATGATGGCGGGGATTGCAGTGGAAGAAGGAGACGTTCATCTCCATGCCGGGGCCGATCGGCATCTTCAAAAAATCGGTCAGCTTCAGGCCAAGTCCGTCGATGGCGAAGCGGCGCGATGCCTCGTAGTCTTCGGCCGTGCCGACGATGAAGACGAAGTGACCAAAGCCCTGGCCCTGCGTCACCAGGCCTTCCGGGTAACTGGCGCTGGCGAACGGCGTTGCGGCATCGGCCAGACCATGGACCAGCTCTAGCGGGACGCCCCAGGGCGTGTCCATCGCCACGCCATCCTGCACGCCGCGCAGTGTCTTTTGCGCCGTCGTCAACGGCGTGCATTCGACATCGAGCTGCTGCAGGCGCGCGAGCGCACGCTGGTACGCATCCGTGCTGCTCGCGGCAAAGCCGATGCAGGCGGCGTCGTCCCGCTCGGCCGTTTGCAGCCACAGCCGCATCGCTTTGCCGTCAACGCGCCAAGTGCTCGCGGCACCGTCGCGCGGCTCGCCGGGCATCAGGCCGACGACGTCTTGCAGATAGCCGGCCATGGCAGCCGGGGCCGTGCAATCGATGCCGATGTAGGCGGTTTCCAGTTCGACGTTCATGTCTGTGTCTCCGTTTGTGTGGTGTTGATCGCTTCACGCCCGACCGCGCGCAGCACCGCCTGGTTGGCATCGGCCGCGCTGTTGCCGCGCCAGGCGATGAACTGGTCGGGGCGAATCAGGACCATGTCCGCTTCATAAAGTGCATGCAGCGCGGGCGATGCAGGCGCGATGACGCGTAAGGGCACGCCGGCGGCAAGGGCGGCTTGAGCCACCGTGTCCGCCGCCGCCAGCGCTTTCGGGTGGGTGACCAGCAAGGTCAGGCCATCAACCGCAAAGTGGTCGTAGAGCGAAGCGCCCTGCGCCTTGCCCTCGGCCAACCACACATGCGGCGCTAGCGAACCCGGATTGGCGCTGGGGACATAGACGCTGGAGTCGGGCGGCGCAGCCGTTCCGAAGTCATCGGCCGACAAGACCGGCGAGGCCACCAGCCGGCTGCCCAGCACCACGCCGAGCGCCAGAAATTCGCGCGGTTTGTGGATCAGGATCTGCGCCTTCACCCCCGCCCGCACCGCATCGCCTGCGGGGCCGTCGGCTTCGAGGCCTTCGACCACGAGGCTGTGCGAGCTGTGGGCGTTGTTTTCGACCGCTTCGTCTACCACTCGCCGGTGTACCTGCCGCCGTTCGATCTCATAACTGTCGAGCAAGGCCGCGCCGCCCCAGCCATTTAGCACGGCCGACAACTTCCAGCCCAGATCCAGCGCGTCGCCGATGCCCATATTCATGCCGTGACCGCCGAACGGTGGATGCAGGTGGCACGCGTCGCCAGCCAGGAAGGCGCGGCCGCTGCGGTAGGCGCGGGCGATCAGCTGGTGCGCCGTCCAATGGTCGCGGTTGATGATCTCGACCTCAACGTCGGTGCCGAGGCCGAGCGCCGCGCGGATCAAGGTGGCCGGATCGGCCTCGGCGTTGGTCAGCTTCGGGCAGCCGAAAGTCCAGACATCATCGGCATCCAGCGGCGCGACCACAGAGGGCACGTCGCCGTTGACCAGCCAATACATGATGGCCGGCCCCAAGTCGTGTTTGCGCGAGAGGCCGGCTGAGCGAAACACGATGTTGTGGAACTGCCCGAGCGGCGATGTGCCTTCCATCGCTATGCCCAGCTGCTCGCGCACTGTGCTGCGCGCACCGTCTGCGCCAACCAGATACGCGGCCCGCGCTTGGAACGTCTCGCCGGTGGCTTCGTCCCTCAGTTGGGCGACGATGCCTTCGGCGTCTTCGACCCAGCTTTCAAGCCGGGTGGACAGGCGAATCTCGACCCCAGCAAACTCGGCCGCACGCTCGCGTAGGACGGCTTCGACCTTGTATTGCGGAATCCACTGTGCATGCTCGGAATAGCGGTCGTCGCGTACCGGCGAGCAGTAGAAGCCGTTCTCGAAGCGAGCCAGCTCGTAGCCGGCAAGGCGCGTGGCGAAGACCACATTCGATGGGTAGTCGATGCCGAAAGGCGAGGCCTCGGCCAGCCGCTCGGCGATGCCCCAACGGCGCATCAGCTCACGGGAGCGAACGTTGGTGGCCTTGGCGCGAGGTGCCGCGCCGACCCGGCTGTTTTGCTCGACCAGCAGGCAGCGCCGCCCCTGCAAGCCCAGCTCCAGAGCCAGCGACAGGCCGACAGGACCACCCCCCACGACGAGTACATCGGTCTCGATCATTTGTCTCCTCTTTTCATTCGTCTACTTGCTTGACGGCAGGTTAGGGCACGAAGGATGATCAGGAAACTAGTTTGGGTGGATACAGGTCATGAAGGAATTTGATAGTCGAGAGCTGCAACTGAGCGACCTCAAGACCGTGCTCGCACTGATGAAGGACGGCACCGTCACCCGAGCCGCCCAAAGTCTTGGCGTGTCGCAATCGGCGCTGAGCTACCAGCTGGAGCGCATGCGTTCACGCTTTTCTGACCCCTTGTTCGTACGGGTAGGCAACCGCATGGCGCCGACGCCGTTTGCGCAGCGTTTGGCCGGGCCGGCAGCGCGCGTCATGTACATCGTCGAGACCGAAATTGCGGGCTTGGCGGCCTTCGATCCGGCCACCACATCGCGCGAATTCCGTATCGGTCTGAACGAGCTCGGTGCCATCGTCCTGCTTCCGAAGCTCGTACGGCGCCTGTTGGAGCTCGCACCTCATGCTCGACTGAAGCCTGTCACCGTGGACGCGGCGGCCATTCCGAGCGCACTCGACGCGGGCGAAATGGATATCGCGGCTGGCCATTTCCCCCACACTCACGACTTGCTGCTGCAGCAATTGCTTTATGAGCGTGACTACGTTTGCGTGGTGCGGCGCGACCATCCGCACATCGGCGCGTCGATGACGATGCGCGAGTTCAGTGAAACACCGAGCATCGAAACGCCGGCCTCACCGGTGACGCTCGCCTGGCTGGACGAGGAGCTGAGTCGCAGGGGGCTGCAGACCACGGTGCAGATGAGCGTTCGGCATGTTTCCGCCATCCCGTTCGTCGTGGCGGCATGCAATTGCGTGGCCATCATCCCCCGCGAGGTCTTCGACGTTTTCGCGCCCATCGCCGCGATCAGGACGGTGAAGCTGCCTATCGACATTCCACCGATCCAGATCCATCAGTACTGGCATCCCCGCGTGGGAAGCGACCCGGCAGTCAAATTCTTTCGGGAGCTGGTGTTTGCCACGGCGCGTAGCGACGTGGCGGGTCAACCGGGCTAGCGAGCCTGAGCCAAGGTGCCCGTCTTGGCATTGCTCGAAGCCTGAGGAAAAGGTTCGAACTTCCATTGCGATACAGCAGCGCCAAATCAGCCGGGCCTTACCCGCCGTCATTGAAGCGGCCCGCTCCCGTGCCAGGGGAGCGCGGGCTGGGAGTCATTCCCGCTGCGTGTGAACGAGCCCGCTTGGCGAACTGACCGGCGCTGTGCTTCCTTTGCTGCGCTGCGGTCGCACCCCGCCGGCCAGATCGCCACCCCTGGTGCCCGCCATTCCCGATGCCGGGCCGCTGAATTCAGCTGAAGTGATAGCTCCGGCTCGGCCGCCGCGCCAGTCGATGCCTGCCGACAGCTTGGTGGCACGTCGGCCGCTTCTCATAAATTCAAGACGCCGGGCCTCAAGCCTTGGCGGACGCTGCGCTGCAACCGCTGCGGCAGCCGGGCCTGTCATATCCGCACTAAAACTCACACCTGTTCTAGGCCTGTCATCGATCCCGTTTTGAATCGTCCACCCATTCCGATTCGATTCGGCCAGATAAGGCAGTCTGCGAAGTTTCAAAGCGAATCGGAATTGAGCGGCCGGTAAGTGCCCGAAGCCGAATTTCGAGATCATGGCTGGAGATCGGTACCGCAGCGCCAGCTGTCATTGATGCAGCCAAGTCCACCGACCACTTCATGACACCCCTCGGCCGCTCGCGCGGTAAGTGCGATCACGGCACCGTCGACGTGCCGAGGCTTGGTTCTCCAGCGCGAGAAGGTCAGGTATTGCCCGAGCTAGGGTCTGAAACTTCAGCCCTGACTCTGAGCCTTGCGTGACCCCGAGCCTGCGAGCCTGATCTCTGCAGAGTTCGGCCGCTCATACCTTGGCGAGGAAGCCCGCCGCATCCCCAGCTTCACAATTCCAGTCTGCGAAGACACCGACCAGATTGCATTCCACGCAGTGGCAAGCGATGTAGTACCAGCGCACGTCATGTGTGCCCTCGTACACGGAGACGCCGGACATCAGCTCGAACACCTCGTTCTCGCACACGCACTCGTGCACCTCGGGTGCGGCTTCATCAACGTAGTCCGCGCTGTTGCCCATCAGGTGCTCCTGCCCGCAGTCGGTGCAGGTGCGGATTGCCACGCCGGCTTCTTCATCCGTCTGCAGCGCGAAGGTCCGGCACCCGCAATCGCATTTGGACGCGGCAAACCGGACCGCCTCATGGCGATTCGCAACGCTGTAGCTGCGCAACTCGGCTTGGGTGTCGCCGGACGTCGTCCCGTACCAGAACTCGCCTTTCTTCGTCAGTGCCATTGATGCTGCTCCATTCTTCAAGGGTGGCTTCCCGGCAGGCCTGATGCCGGGCTCGCCCCGATTATCTGGTTTCGCCTGGAGGCCCGGCGAATCGTCGTCAAGGGCCCGGGTCGGGGTGTTCGCAGGCAAGAGCTGCGGACATTCTTAAATGCTGATTCTTGGGGATTGCAGCCATCCGGTGGCCGCTCCGATTCGAACGTCTCCTATCAGCCTATCGTTGAAGTTCGTCGAACTTCGGCCGATGGCGGCGCGGTCATGCGACATCTGACGCTTGACGCGACAGTAGACGGTGAGTTGTTGAGTTGCAGCTTGAAGCGAGGCAGCTTGGCGGAGGCGGGACGAAGTAGCGTGGCTTCGGCATCGTCGCCTGAGCTGCTGGCATCGGCTGTCGGGGTGGCGATGTTTGCCCTGTAGAGTGCGGGTCGCGCCCTAAATCTCATCTGAAAAGCCTGTATGCCCCACGCCGTCTCCCTTTTGCGCGCCGCCCGTCTGGCACGCAGCAGTAAACCGTTTCTAGCCCGTGGCGGGTTCAAACGTGAGCGGTGTGCAGGGTGTCGCTTGTTGCCTAGTCACTGCATGTGCGGCTTGCGTCCGGTGGTGCCGACGCGGTCGGGTGTTTGCTTGTTGATGGCCGACATCGAGCCCCTCAAGCCGACCAACACTGGCTGGCTGATTGCCGATGTGGTGGCCGATACCTATGCTTTTGGCTGGGCACGCACCGAAACCGATCCCGCGCTGTTGGCGCTGCTGAGTGACCCGCAGTGGCAGCCGTATCTGGTATTCCCGGGTGAGTATGTGGCGGCCGAGCGTGTCGTGCACAAAGTACAGGGGCAGGTGAAGGCGCATGTGCAGGAGCAAGAGCAGGAGCAAGAGCAGGAGCAAGAGCTGGAACAAGGCCCGGGGCAGGGCGCAGAGGCTTGTCAAGCGCGGCAAGCGCTTGGCGGGGCCGGGAGTTTGTGGCCTGGCAGCGCGAAGCGTCCACTCTTTATTTTGCTGGACGCCACCTGGGGCGAAGCTCGCAAAATGTTTCGCAAAAGCCCCTACTTGGATCATCTGCCGGTACTCAGCTTGCAGCCTGACCAACTCTCGCAATACAAGCTGCGCCGCTCGCGCCGCGACGATCACTTTTGCACCAGTGAGGTCGCCTCACTGTGCTTGAGCTTGGCCGGTGAAGACCATGCCGCTCAAACCTTGGAGGCCTATTTGGAGGTGTTCACCCATCACTATCTGCAAGCCAAAAACCAGTTGCCTGTCGCTTGGGATAACGCGGCGCACCAGCGCTTGACGGCACTGTCCGGTACCTCAAGTGCGGCGTCAGTTCAGGGTCTGCAGAGCGTGCCCTGAGGCAGTGATTTTTCGCAAGATGCGTTCAATGATTTCCAGTAGATCGTCGCATTCATCGTCTATCCAAGAGTTTTGTATTTTTCAGGAGGGGTGAATTTCTGCAGAGATTAGGGGGTCGACAGTGGCTGGAGCGAGGCACAAACTGAGGCGCTTCTGCGGGTCGTCATGAAGCACGGCGGCGGAAGTTTCTCTCAACCCAGCACTCCAGAAAGGATGGCCCGTCATGACCCCCGAAAATGAGAAACAGTTGCTGCAGGCGCTGTACGACCGCATCTTCGATGCCGTCTGTTATTCACCCAACGGCAAGCCCGGCGTCTTCATGCCCCAGACGACCTTGCTGCAGTTTGCCAAGAACACAGCGCTCTCGGCGGCAGACTTCAAGAACCAGGTCACGCCGATGAACCCCAACGGGGATCTCAACGCCGCCCAGCAGTTTTCGGCGCTGGTGGACGACATTCCGCAGGTGTCGGTCGAGTTCGTTCCCTCCAGCGAAAAGGTCAGCAAGACCTTCCAGCGCATCGTCAACGGGGCCAACACCGACGCGAAGTTGGATCCGGCGCAGAAGGCCACCTACGACGCGGCAATGGCGTTTTTGGTCGAAACCACCAGCATCCCCAATTTCAAAGGGCCACCCACCGTCAGCAAAGGCCCGTCCGCCATAGCCAAGGCTTATGACGAAAACCAGACGGCCTATGTTTCCGCCTACACCGGCTATCGGGTGGCGCAGAACGGCTACGACCTGACCCAGATCAAGGATCAGCGAGCCTTCAATGCGGTGGCCCCGATGCTGCAGTTGAACATCGACAAGGCGTGGAACAACTGGGTCAGGCAGGGCAAGAACAATGTCGAGGAAGCCACAGACGCGATGGCTGCAACGATCAACGACGTAATTTCCGCCATCATTTCCGATGCGCAGCAGTCGGTCGCACCGGACAAATGGTTGGCACCTTCGACTGTGGGGGGCTCGAAGTGGCTGTTGAGCTACCCGTTGCCCGGCGACTGGGCGGCCGGCTCCAGTGGCGCGACCGACTTCAAGCTGTCAAGCAGCTACTTGAACACATCGAGCGATTCAAAGTCCAACAGCTACGGCGCCAAGACGGCGTTCAGTGTCGGCCTGTGGTCGGTGTCCGGTGGGGCCGAGCACAGCGACTCCGAAACGAATTCACACATGGACGCCAACAACGTATCGATCAGCGCCAAGCTGACCCTGGTGCGCGTCATGCGCCCGTGGCTCGATACGATGCTGTTTCGCACCGACGGGTGGTGGCTGAAGGGGCAACCGGTGGGCGCGGTGTCGAACGGTGCGCTTGATGGCAACGCGGCCGGCATGATGCCGCTGATTCCGACCGCGTTCGTCGTCATGAGCGACGTCACGATCACCGCCGATTTCAGCGAGG
>CANFYD010000021.1 GCA_947450745.1 Burkholderiales bacterium | reverse complement strand
GGTGGGCGGCTGACTTCCGAGCCGCAGGCGTTGCCACGCTTAACCATCAAAAAACGCACTCATCGAGCGCGTTTTTTTGATGGGTCACGGCTGAGGCTTCAGCCGCGATACCCCAGCGAGGTCGAAATCTGCGCCGCAGTTTCTTTCAGCCGCGCCATCCAGGTTTCTTCCAGGCGGTCGGCTGGTGCCGAGATGGACAGGCCGGCTATCAATTTGGATTGATCGTCGTAAATGCCGGCTGCCATGCAGCGCACGCCCAGTTCCAGCTCTTCATCATCGCGAGCTACGCCGCGCTGACGCACCAGCGCCATTTCGCGCTCCAACGCGGTGATGTCGGTCAAGCTGTTGCGGGTGTGGCCGGCCAGCCCGGTGCGTGTGGCGTAACTGCGCACGCGCTGTGGCTCGTCGCTGGCCAGGAACAGTTTGCCCACCGAGGTCAGATGCAGTGGGGCCCGGCCGCCGACTGCGCGTACTACTTGCATGCCCGAGCGCTCGCTGTAGGTGCGCTCGATGTAAACGATCTCATCGCCTTGCCGGACCGACAAGTTGACCGGTTGGTGCGTGAACTTATGCAGCTCCCGCATCGGGGCCAGCGCGGCGTCACGCACGTCCAAGCGTGCTTTGACCAAGTTCCCCAGCTCCAGCATGCGCATGCCGAGTCGGTAGCTGCCAGCCTCGGGGCGATCCACAAAGCGACCCAAGGCCAGATCGTTCAAAATGCGGTGCGCGGTGGAGGGGTGCAAGCCGGTGGCCGCGCTGATCTGTTTCAGCGAGACCGGATCCTGGTGGCTTGCCAGCACGTCCAGCACGGCAAAAGTCCGCTCCAAGACCTGGATGGCGGGTGATTGACCCTCTTTGCTTTTCATGTTCGAGATTGTGCTGGAGATTATGTTGTTTTGCATTGCGAAAAATAGATTCACGCCTCGAAAAGACATGCCGCCCCTATCGCGTCAAGCGACACGCGGGTTGCGACTGGTTTTAGTCGGCTTGATCAACTTGGTTTTTGTTGTCGCCCCGCTACAAGCACAGACGCCGGCGAGCAATCCCGTCAGCGCGCCTGCGAGCAGTGCCGCCGGCCTGCCCGCGCCGCCTGCCTGGCTGCGCTTGCCCCAAGTGCAAGGCCGCTTGACAGCAGCGGAGCTCGGGTTGCTGATCAATGTGGCGGATCCGTACTCGGTCGCCGTGGGGGAGTACTACGCCCGGCGCCGCGACATTCCCGAGGCCAACATCTTGCGCGTGACCTTGCCGACCCGAGCGGCGCTGAGCGTGGCTGAGTTCGACCTGCTGAACGAGCAAGTGCAGGCCAAGTTGGGCCCGGCCGTGCAGGCGCTGGCGCTGGCCTGGAGTCAGCCCTACGCGGTGGAGTGCAACTCCATCACGGCGGCGCTGGCGATGGGTTTTCAGGCCGACATCTGCAAACAGAGTTGTGCAGCGTCCAAGCTGTCGCCGTACTTCTCCTATCTCGGCGCTAGGCCGCGCACCGATCTGGGTTTCAGGCCCGCCATGTTGTTGGCAGCGCGCACGGTGGAAAGTGGCGAGGCCTTGATCGAGCGTGGCATCGCTGCCGACCACAGCCTGCCCGCGTTCTCGCCTGTGAATGCTTTTTTCGTCAACACGCCGGACAAGGCGCGCAATGTGCGCGCGGTGTTGTTTCCGCCGCCGGGGCTGCTGAGATCGGCGGGCGTCGAGGTTCAGCAGGTGGCCAGCCAAGCGTTGCCGCCGTTGCGGCGAACGCTGATCTACCAGACCGGCCTGGCGCGGGTGGACGGTCTGGATGCGGTGGAGTGGCAGCCGGGTGCGCTGGCCGATCACCTGACCTCTTACGGCGGGCAGTTGGAGCGCTTGCCGCAAAGCGGGCAAATGAGCGCCGTTGATTGGTTGGAGGCGGGCGCCACGGCCAGTTACGGCGCTGTGTCCGAGCCTTGCAACCATGCACAGAAGTTCCCCCATCCGCAGTTGCTGCTGCTGTTTTATGCACAGGGCATGACGGCTTTGGAAGCCTATTGGCACAGCGTTGCTTGGCCCGGGCAGGGTGTCTTTATAGGTGAGCCGTTGGCGGCTCCGTTTGCGCCACTGTTTGCGCCGCTGTCAGGTCCGGCGCTTGGGGCAACGTTAGCGCCGCGCTGATTTTCAAATCGCGTCAAGGTTTCGCTGAAGTCAGCGCGTCAGCGCGCGCACCGCAGCCAGGCCAGAGCGCACCGCGCCTTCCAGCGTCGCCGGATACGGCCCCGCCACATAGTCCCCCGCCGCCCACAGGCCCTCCGCGATGTGGGCGGGTGGGCGCTGCAGGCCGGGCGTGCAGGCAAAGGTGGCCCGTTTTTCTGCCAGAACCTTGAAAAGGGTGGGTGGCACCGGCCAGTCAAGTTCACGCCGCGCCTGCGCCAGCACTGCTGCGCCGGTTTCGGTCAAACCGCGTGCAACCCAAGGAGCTGCACCGCTGACAACGAAGGCAAACAAGCCGGCCCGCTGGCCTGCTGGTTTCTGCGAGTTCGGCGCATGTGATGTGTTTGGCGCATTCGGCGTGTTTGACGTCACCACAGAGCCCGGTTCGTCCAGTTGGCCCAGGTCGAAGGCGAACTGCGCCGGGGCTTGCGCGCCGTCCTGCAAAGTCAGCATCGGTGCGGGCAGGGCAGCTCCTGGGCAGTGCAGATAGACGGTGATGATGGGCTCGAAACACAGCGCTTGAGCACGGGCCGCCCAAGCCGGGTTGATGTCGCGGCTCAGGCGCGCGGCCTCCCCCGATGGGCAAGCCAGGATGACCGCATCAAACGGCTGGCCGTCGACCCGCCACTGGGCCTCCTGCCGCATCAAGGACTGCACCCGTTGACCCAATTGAAGGTCGGCACCGCGTTGCGCCAGCCACAGCCGGGCAGGCTCGGCCAACAAGTCGCTCAAACCGAGCCGGGGCAATAACAGGTCCGAGCTGCCCCGGCCGCTGAACAAGGCGTCGCGCAGCACGCGCAAGAATACTTGCGCGCTGGCTTGCGAGGCCGGCGTGTTCAGCGCAGCCACGCAAAGTGGCGCGATCAAGTCCTGCATCACCGGCGGCGGCAGGCCGGCGCAAAGCTGGGCCACGCTGAGTTCGGGCGCGCAATTGAAGCGCTGCAGCAGCCAGCGGCCCGCAGTGCTCAATAGCTTCAGCCGGGCCGACAGCAGCCATCCACCCTGTTGCAAGACACCGCGCGCAAAGCTGAGCAGTGGCCAGCCAGGTCGCAGCCTCAGCCCTTCGCGGCGCGGGTAGCGCAGTCGCAGCGGCAGACGCAACAGTGCCTGCTCAGGATCGACCCCCAGCACGGCCATCAGCTGCAGACTTTGGGTGTAGGCACCGATCAAAATGTGCTGGCCGTTGTCGAGCGCCAGGCCGCCATCCGGTTGCACCGGCAAGCTGCGCGCCCGGCCACCCAAATGTGGCGCCATTTCGAACAGGCTGACTTGATGGCCGCGCTGGCAGGCCTCGACGGCGGCGGCCAAGCCGGCCCAGCCGCCGCCGATCACCGCCACGCGCCGCGCCTTCAATGGTCGAACCAATTGGTGCGCATGGCGATCCAGAGTTTGCGCACCGGCGTCAGTGAAATCCGCTGCTGCAAGACCTGGAATTTCTCGGCCTCGATTTCGCGCAACAGCGCGCGATAAATATTGGCCATCATCAGCCCCGGCTTTTGCGCCTTGCGGTCAGCCGCCGGCAGCAGTGCCACGGCCTCGTCGTAGAGCTGGTGCGCCCGCTGGGCCTGGAACTGCATCAGGGCGTCGAAACGCTCGCTGTAGCCCCAGGGGCTTTGGCGTTGCAGCAATTCATGCGCCTTCACCTCGAACTGCTGCAGCTCCGAGATCGGCAGGTAAATGCGGCCACGGCGGGCGTCGTCGCCGACATCGCGGATGATGTTGGTCAGCTGCATGGCCAGACCCAGCTTGTGAGCGTAGGCGATGGTTTGCGGTTCGCTACGGCCAAAAATACTCGAGGCCACTTCCCCCACCACGCCCGCCACCAAGTGGCAATAGCGCTGCAGCGCCGGGTAGTCCAAGTAGCGGGTTTGATCCAGGTCCATCTGGCAGCCGTCGATGACCGCATTCAGATGCTCCAGCCGAATATCGAAAGCAGCGGCATGGGGCAGCAGGGCACGCATCACCGGATGTTGGGGAGAGCCGGCAAAAGCGCTGGCGGCCTCCTTGCGCCACCAAGCCAGTTTGGTCGCTGCCAGCCCGGGGTCCAGGGTTTCATCGACCACGTCATCCACCTCACGGCAAAAAGCGTAAAAGGCAGTGATGGCCGCGCGGCGCTGCGGCGGCAGGAACAAGAAGGCGTAATAAAAGCTGGAGCCGCTTTTGGCCGCCTTGTCCTGCACATATTGCTCGGGACTCACAAAATTTCCTTTGATTTGTTCGGTTGGCGCATGCGCAAGGCCCGCCACAGCAACAGCGGCGCGTCGAGGGCGGTGAGGGCGGGGCGCTGCAGCAGGCTGGCGTAGTCCATGGCCCGGATTTTCTCAACAATCCGCAGGCCGCCTTGTACCACCAGGCGCAACTCCCAACCGGCCCGGCCCGGCAGTTGGTGGACCAGCGGTGCCCCTTCTTGCATCAATTGCTCGGCCCAGGCGCACAAGTCTGCGATCAAGGCGCGGGCGGCGGGGCTGTCACGGCAGGCCAGCAACTCGGCTGTGCTGAGAGCGTGACGTGTCAGATCGCTGTGCGGCGCGTAGACCCGGCCGCGTGGCCCGTCGCGGCTGAAGTCTTGCCAGAAATTGATCAACTGCAGACTGCTGCAGATTGCGTCCGAGCGGCGCAGCGCCAGTTCGTCCTGCACGCCGTACAAATGCAGCAGCAAGCGCCCGACCGGATTGGCGGAGCGGCGGCAATAGTCGAGCAGTTCAGGCCGATCGGTGTAGTCGCCTTTGAATAAATCCTGCTCGAACGCATCCAGCAAGTCATTCAGCAAGGCCGGCGGCAGCCGATATTGATTCAAGCAGCGGGCCAAGGGATCAAAGACCGCAGCTGCCCAGCGAGGTGACGGCGCTTGGCCCTCAACGATGTGCTGCAAATCTTGGCGATAGGCCTGCAAATCGGCGCTGCGCCGGGCGGGCGACGCTTCACCTTCGTCGGCCAAGTCGTCGGCCGTGCGGGCAAAGTGATAGATCGCCACCACCGCCGGGCGCAACTTGGGCGGGCACAACCAGGAGGCGACCGGAAAATTTTCGTAATGTTCTATGCTCACCGCGGCGATTGTGGGTCCAATCCCGGGGGGCGAGAGTCTGGCCCGGGTTTATGTGTCGAACCCTGCTGGTGGTTTGACACCTTGAAAGGCCTTGAATACATTACTGACCCACTGGTCAGTAATGGTTGAACTGAAAAGCTCGGGGACGCTTGAAAGCGGGGCCCGAGCCCGCTCCATTCGCTCTAAATATCTTCGAGGTAGTTCATGTCCCACCCCCTTTTTAACGGCTTGACGCTGGCAATTTGCCTGGGCTTAGGCCTGCTGACCGCTTGCAGCAAGCCGGCCGAAGTGCCCGAGCCCGAGCGCGCCGTGCGCACCCAGGTGCTGGTGGCCGACACCGCCGGGGTGACGCACGAATTTGCCGCTGAGATCCGGGCTCGTGTCGAGTCGCGCCTGGCCTTCCGCGTGGGCGGCAAGTTGCTGGCGCGCCAGGTCAATTTGGGTGATGCGATCAAGCCGGGTCAGTTGCTGGCCCAGCTTGATATGCAGGATTTGCTGCTGGCGCAGGAGGCCGCAAGGGCAGGTTTGTCGGCGGCGCGCACCAATCGTGACCAGTTGGGCGCTGACTTCAAGCGCTACATCGACCTGCGCGACCAGGGCTTCATCAGCGCGGCGGAGTTGGAGCGGCGCGACAGTGCCTTCAAGTCCGCGCAAGCGCAGTTGGATCAAAGCCGAGCGCAAGCCGACGCCCAGGGCAATCAAACCAGCTACGCCCTGTTGAAAGCCGAGGTGGCCGGCGTGGTGACCGGCGTGGAAGCGGAGCCTGGCATGGTGTTGGCGGCCGGTTCAACCGTGTTGCGGGTGGCCAATGACGGGCCGCGCGATGTGGTGTTTTCGGTACCTGAGGACCAGGTCAGCCGTTTGCGGGCTGTGGCCGGCCAAGCCGGTGCCATGAAGATGAGGTTGTGGAGCGACGGGCCGTCGCGCGCGCCACGCGAAGTGACTTTGCGCGAGATTGCGGCGGCTGCCGATCCGGCGACGCGCACCTTTCTGGTCAAGGCCGATGCCGGCCTCATCGATGCCAAGCTGGGGCAGACCGCCACCGTGCTGTTGGCGTTGCCGCGCCAGACCGAAGTCATCAAACTGCCGCTGGCTGCGGTGTTGCAGCAACAGGGGCAAGCGTCGGTCTGGGTGCTCGACGCGGCTAGCATGACGGTCAAGCTGCAGCCGGTGGTGATTGGCGGTGCCGATGGCAATCAGGCGGTGATCGCGGCCGGCTTGAGTCCGGGTTTGGAGGTGGTGGTGGCCGGTGTCCATGTGCTGACTCCGGGCCAGAAAGTCAGGCGTTATCAGCCGGTGTCGGCAGCGCCGGCTGCACCCGCTGCACCCGCCGCATCGCGCTAGGACGGGCACGACCATGAGCAGCCAATCGGTGAAACCTCCCAAAGACGTCAAGCTGCAAACCGGCAGCCGCTTCAATGTTTCGCGCTGGGCGCTTGAGCATCCGGCCCTGACCCGCTATTTGATGGTCGTTTTGATGGCGATGGGCTGTGCCGCTTATTTCCAGCTCGGCCAGGACGAAGACCCGCCGTTCACCTTCCGCTTGATGGTGGTGCAGGCCTTCTGGCCCGGTGCCACGGCCCAGCAAGTGGCGGAACAGGTCACCGACAAAATCGAACGGACGCTGCAGGAAGTGCCCTACGCCGACAAGGTGCGCAGCTACACCAAGCCGGGCGAGTCGTTCACGCTGTTCCAGGTCAAGGACAGCACGCCGGCCAAGGACGTCAGCGACGTCTGGTACCAAGTGCGCAAAAAGATCGGCGACATCAAAACCACCTTGCCATCGGGCGTGCAAGGCCCGTTTTTCAACGACGATTTTGGTGACGTTTACGGTTCGATCTTTGCGGTTTCTGCCGATGGCTTCAGCCGGGAGGAGCTGCGCGAACACAGTGAACGGGTGCGCTCCGAATTGCTCAAGGTGGCCGATGTCTCCAAGGTCCAGCTGTTTGGCGCGCAGGCTGAAAAGCTCTTCATAGAGATTTCGCAAAAGCGCTTGGCCAACCTGGGGCTGGATTTCAGCCAGGTGATCAATCAGCTGGGCGCTCAAAACGCCGTCGAAGGCGCCGGCGTGCTGGACGCGGGCAGCGGCAATCTGCAAGTGCGGGTGCAGGGTCAGTTCGACTCGGTGCAGGCGCTGAAGGATTTTTCGATTCGGGCGGTCAATCCGGCCACCGGCTTGGCCAGCACTTTGCGGCTGTCCGACATCGCCGAGATCCGCCGCGACTATGTCGATCCGCCGACGGTGATGGTGCGGCACCAGGGTCGAGATGTGATTGCGCTGGGCGTCTCGATGTCCAAGGGCGGCGACATCGTGGCGATGGGCAAAGCCTTGCAAAAAGCAGCCACGCAAATTCGCCTGAGCCTGCCGGCAGGCATTGAGCTGTCGCAAATCCAGGATCAGCCCCAAGCGGTGACTCGCTCGGTGAATGAGTTTGTGCAGGTGCTGATCGAGGCAGTGGTGATCGTGATGGCGGTCAGCTTTATCGCGCTGGGCTTGCACACCAAGCCGTTGCGGCTCGACATTTGGCCCGGTCTGGTGGTGGCCATCACCATTCCGCTGGTGCTGTCCATCACCTTTGTGGCGATGTTTTATTGGGGGGTTGGGCTGCACAAGATTTCGCTCGGCTCGCTGATCATTGCGCTGGGCTTGTTGGTCGATGACGCCATCATTGCGGTCGAAATGATGGTGCGCAAGCTGGAGGAGGGCTACGACAAGATGACCGCCGCCACTTTCGCTTACGACGCGACGGCCATGCCGATGTTGACCGGCACCTTGATCACGGCCGTGGGCTTTCTGCCGATTGGCTTGGCCAAGTCGGTGACCGGCGAGTACACCTTTGCGATCTTTGCGGTCACCGCTGCGGCGCTGATGATTTCATGGGTGGTGTCGGTGTTTTTTGTGCCCTATCTGGGGTCGCTGTTGCTGCGCACCCACGTCGCCAACGCGGGTCAGGCGCATGAGTTGTTCGACACGCCGTTCTACAACCGCTTTCGCATGCTGGTGCGCTGGTGCGTTGAAAACCGCTGGAAGACGATTGGCCTGACGGTGTTGATTTTTGTGCTCGGTTTGGTCGGCATGGGCCGGGTGCAGCAGCAGTTCTTCCCGGATTCAAGTCGGCCGGAGATTCTAGTCGACCTGTCGTTGCCGGAGGGTGCCACGATCCAGCAAAGCCTGGCCTTGAACCAGCGTTTCGAGCAGCGCATGCGGCAGGAGAGCGGCGTGACCATGGTGACGAGTTGGGTAGGCGGGGGCGTGCCGCGCTTCTATTTGCCAATGGATCAGACCTTCCCGCAGTCCAACTTCAGCCAGACGATCGTGCTGCCAAAAGACCTGGACGAGCGCGAGTCCTTGCGCAAGCGTCTGCCCGCTTTGTTGGCCGGTGAATTCCCGGAAGCGCGCACCCGCGTCAAATTGCTGCCCAACGGGCCACCGGTGGCCTTCCCGGTGCAGTTCCGGGTGGCCGGTGAAAGCGCCGCTGAAGTGCGTCGCTGGGGTGATCAAGCCAAGGAGATCCTGCGCGCCAACCCAAATATGCGCGGCGTCAACGACAACTGGAACGAGCAGATCAAGGTGCTCAGGCTGGACGTTGACCAAGACAAGGCCAGGGCGCTGGGTGTGACAAGCCAGAGCTTGGCTCAGTCCGCCCGCACGCTGCTGTCGGGCAGCAATATCGGCCAGTACCGCGAGGGCGACAAGTTGATCGACATCGTGCTGCGCCAACCGCTGGATGAGCGCAAGGCCATCACCGACATCGCCAACGCTTATGTGCCGACCGCCAACGGCCGTTCGGTACCGCTGACCCAGATCGCCAAGGTCAGCTTCGATTGGGAGCCTGGCGTGCTGTGGCGCGAAGGGCGCAGTTATGCGGTCACCGTGCAGGGCGATGTGGCCGAAGGCTTGCAAGGTGCGACCGTCAGCGCGCAGGTCTGGCCCAAGCTGCAAGAGCTGCAGGCCCGCATGCCGGCGGGTTACACCTTGTCGGTGGCCGGCGCGGTGGAGGAAAGCAGCAAAGGCCAGGGCTCGATTGCGGCGGGCGTGCCGGTCATGCTTTTCATCACCTTCACGCTGCTGATGTTGCAGCTGCAGAGCTTTTCACGCTCGATGCTGGTGTTTTTGACAGGACCTTTGGGCATCGCCGGGGTGGCGGCTGCGCTGCTGCTCTTCAACAAACCGTTCGGTTTTGTGGCCCTGCTCGGCGTTGTGGCCTTGATGGGCATGATCATGCGCAACTCGGTGATCCTGATCGACCAGATCGAGCAGGACCGAGCCCGTGGGGTACCGGATTGGCAGGCCATCGTGGAATCCGCCGTGCGACGCTTTCGACCGATCGTGCTGACGGCTGCGGCGGCTGTGCTGGCCATGGTGCCGCTGTCACGCAGCGTGTTCTGGGGGCCGATGGCGGTCGCCATCATGGGCGGATTGATTGTGGCCACCGCGCTGACCTTGCTGGCGCTGCCGGCCATGTACGCCGCCTGGTTCAGGGTCAAGCGCCCGGAATCGGAGTCGCGATTTTGAATTTTCGTCGCGGCTGAAGGTCGGCTGGGTGGGCAAGAACGTCTCAGGGTTTTCCTTGGGTTCCAATTTTGGCCCTTCAAGTCGCTACAATCCGTGGTTTTGCCGAATTGCCACAGGCTTGTCCGTTCCAGATTTTGAAAAAACCCGGTCGGACAGGGCTGATACCACTTAGCGCGGGTGGCGAAATTGGTAGACGCACCAGGTTTAGGTCCTGACGCCTTCACCGGCGTGCCGGTTCGAGTCCGGCCCCGCGCACCAAATAACTTTGTATTGAGTCAACTATGGCCGTCACCGTCGAAACCCTTGAAAAGCTCGAGCGTCGCATCACGCTCACATTGACCGCCGCTGACATCAGCAGCGAAGTCGAAACCCGTCTGAAAAAGCTGGCCCGTACGACGAAGGCCGATGGCTTCCGTCCCGGCAAGGTGCCAATGAGCGTGGTGTCCCAGCGCTATGGCTACTCGGTTCAGTACGACGTCATGAACGACAAGCTGAACGAGGCCTTCTCGATTGCCGCCAACGAAGCGCAGTTGCGCGTCGCCGGTGTTCCGAAGATCGAGCAGAAGGAAGAATCGCCCGCAGGTCAAATGGATTTCGACGCGACCTTTGAGGTCTACCCCGAAGTCAAGATCGGCGATCTGTCTGCCGCCGACGTAGAGCGCGTTGCCAGCGACGTGACCGACGAAGCGATCGACAAGACCGTCGACATCCTGCGCAAGCAGCGTCGCAGTTTTGCCCAGCGCGGCGCGGCCGAAGCGGCCGCCGAAGGCGATCGCGTGACGATTGACTTCGAAGGCAAGCTGGACGGTGAGCCGTTCCAGGGCGGCAAGGCCGACGGTTTTCAGTTCCTGATCGGCGAAGGGCAGATGCTCGAGGCGTTCGAGAAGGCTGTGCGCGGCATGAAGGCTGGCGAGTCCAAGACCTTCCCCTTGGCCTTCCCCGAGGACTACCACGGCAAGGATGTGGCCGGCAAAGAAGCCGACTTCCTGGTCACGGTCAAGAAAATTGAAGCGCAGCACCTGCCTGAAGTGAACGAGGCTTTTGCCAAGTCGCTGGGCATTGCCGAAGCTTCGGTCGAGTCGCTGCGGGCCGACATCAAGAAAAACCTCGAGCGTGAAGTCAAGTTCCGCGTGTTGGCTCGCAACAAGGGTGCCGTGATGGACGCCCTGGTTGCCGCCGCCGAGCTGGATGTACCGAACGCCCTGGTGGCCAGCGAGTCCGAGCGGATGATTGCCGCCGCTCGTGAAGACCTGAAGAAGCGCGGCGTGAAGGATGCTGACAAAGCTCCGATCCCCGAAGGCATTTTCCAGCCACAAGCCGAGCGCCGCGTGCGTTTGGGCTTGGTGGTGGCGGAGTTGGTTCGTGCCAACAACCTGCAAGCCAAGCCCGAGCAGTTGCAAGCGCACATTGAAGAGCTGGCACAGAGCTACGAGAAGCCGTCTGAAGTGGTGCGTTGGTACCTCAGCGACCGCGCTCGCTTGGCCGAAGTTGAAGCTGTCGTGATCGAGAACAACGTCACCGACTTTGTTCTGGCCAAAGCCAAGGTCAGCGACAAGGCCTTGGCCTTTGATGAGTTGATGGCCACCGCCAACTGATCCAAAGTACGCTTTGATCAAAAGGCGCCGTCCCGCAAGGTCGGCGCCTTTGTCATTTCAGGGCAGGCGCCTTGACGCTGCAATATCAGCCCCCATATCCGGGCGGTAGTTGAAATTTTCACAATCGTTTTTCCGAGGATTCTTCATGAGCGCGCTGGAAATTAACAATCTGGGCATGGTTCCCATCGTGATTGAGCAGTCAGGCCGTGGTGAGCGCGCGTATGACATCTACAGCCGCTTGCTGCGCGAGCGGATCATTTTTCTGGTCGGACCGGTCAATGACGGCGTCGCCAATTTGGTGGTGGCTCAGTTGTTGTTCCTGGAGAGTGAAAATCCTGACAAGGAAATCTCGCTTTACATCAACTCGCCAGGCGGTAGCGTTTCGGCCGGTATGTCGATCTACGACACGATGCAGTTCATCAAGCCCGAGGTGTCGACACTTTGCCTGGGCATGGCTGCCAGCATGGGTGCCTTCCTGATGGCAGCTGGTGCCAAGGGCAAGCGCTTCTCCTTGCCCAACTCCAAAATCATGATTCACCAACCCTCAGGCGGTGCTCAGGGTCAAGCGACCGACATCGAAATCAGTGCCCGCGAGATCCTCAAGACGCGCGAGCAACTGAATCGCATCTTGGCCGAGCGTACCGGGCAGAGTCTGGAAAAAATCCAGAGCGACACGGAGCGCGATTACTACATGTCGGCTTCTGAAGCTCAAACCTACGGTTTGATCGACCAGGTGCTCGAGAAGCGACCGTAAGTCGGATTGCGCGACGAGCGCCCACAACTCTCCTTCGGACGCCCAACTAATGGCGGAACGGGGGCCTTTTCGACCAAAGGCCCCCGTATGCGTTTGAACTATCATCACAGCAGGCACTAACGCCTGAACCGACAAGCAGATCCATGGCCGAGAAAAAAGGCAACTCCAGCGAAAAAGTTCTTTATTGCTCCTTTTGTGGCAAAAGCCAGCATGAGGTGAAGAAACTGATTGCGGGTCCGTCGGTGTTCATCTGCGATGAGTGCATCGAGCTTTGCAATGACATCGTGCGCGACGAAGTACCGGCAGACGCTGCTCAGGCGCGCGCCGGCAAGTCCGATCTTCCTGTCCCAAGCGAGATCAAATCCAGCCTCGATCAATATGTGATTGGCCAAGACGTGGCCAAACGCACGCTGGCCGTGGCGGTCTACAACCATTACAAGCGCTTGCGCCACATGGCGGGTGCCAAGGATTCGGTCGAGCTGTCGAAGAGCAATATCCTTTTGATCGGCCCGACCGGCTCGGGCAAGACCCTGCTGGCGCAGACCTTGGCGCGCTTGCTCAACGTGCCTTTCGTGATCGCCGATGCCACCACCTTGACCGAAGCCGGTTACGTGGGCGAAGACGTCGAAAACATCATTCAGAAGCTGCTGCAGAACTGCAATTACGACGTGGAGCGGGCCCAGCGCGGCATCGTCTACATCGATGAAATCGACAAGATTTCACGCAAGTCCGACAACCCGTCCATCACCCGCGATGTGTCGGGCGAAGGCGTGCAGCAGGCCCTGCTGAAACTGGTCGAAGGCACGATGGCTTCAGTTCCACCGCAGGGCGGCCGCAAGCATCCGAATCAGGATTTTCTGCAAATCGACACGACCAACATCCTGTTCATTTGCGGTGGCGCGTTCGACGGACTTGAAAAAGTTATTCAGAACCGTTCTGAAAAGTCCGGTATCGGTTTTGGCGCCACGGTCAAGGGCAAGAGCGAAAAGCGGGTTTCCGAAATCTTCCGCGAGGTGCTGCCCGAAGACATCATCAAGTTCGGCTTGATTCCTGAGTTGGTCGGCCGCCTGCCCGTGGTCGCCACGCTGGGTGAGCTGAGTGAGGATGCTTTGGTGCAAATTCTGACCGAGCCGAAGAACGCCTTGCTCAAGCAATACCAGCAGCTGTTCGCCATGGACGGTGTCGAATTGGAGATTCGTCCGTCGGCTTTGATGGCGATCGCGCGCAAGGCGCTGGCACGCAAGACGGGTGCTCGCGGCTTGCGCTCGATCATGGAGCTGTCCTTGATTGACACCATGTTCGAGTTGCCCGCCCTGGAAGGCGTGGCTAAAGTGGTGCTGGACGAACATACGATTGACGACGGGGCCAAGCCTTTGTTGGTCTATCGTGAACAAGCCAAGGCTAGCGCCTGAGCTGAATTACCGACCATTCGTTGTCTTGCAATTACCCCCTCAGACCGCAAGTAGGTTTGAGAAAGAGAGGTTTTCATGTCTGGTCATCCTGTTCTGCCTGCGGAACTCATCACGCTGCCTTTGCTGCCGCTGCGCGATGTAGTTGTATTCCCGCACATGGTGATCCCGCTTTTCGTGGGACGCCCCAAGTCCATCAAGGCGCTGGAAGCCGCAATGGAAGCCGGTCGCCAAATCATGTTGGTGGCCCAAAAGGCCGCCGGCAAAGATGAGCCCAAGTCGGACGATATGTTCGAGGTGGGTTGCATCTCAAGCATCTTGCAAATGCTCAAACTGCCGGACGGCACCGTCAAGGTGTTGGTCGAAGGCTTGCAGCGCGCGACGACCCAAACCATCACCGACGGCGAAGAGCATTTCATCGCCGAAGTGATGCCGATTCCTCCGCAAGTGGACACCAAGCCCGAGGTTGAGGCGCTGCGCCGCGCGGTAACCCAGCAGTTTGACCAATACGTCAAGCTCAACAAGAAGATTCCGCCAGAAATCCTGACGTCCATCGCAGGCATCGATGATGCCGGTCGCTTGGCTGACACCATCGCTGCGCATTTGCCGTTGAAGTTGGACGCCAAGCAATCGGTGCTCGATTTGTCGGCGGTGGGCAAGCGACTCGAAACTCTGCTCGACTTGCTGGAGCACGAAGTTGACATCCTGCAGGTGGAAAAGCGCATCCGTGGCCGTGTCAAACGGCAAATGGAAAAGAGCCAGCGCGAGTACTACCTGAACGAGCAGGTCAAGGCCATCCAGAAGGAACTGGGCGATGGCGAGGAAGGTGCGGACCTCGAAGATCTGGATAAGAAAATCCAGGCTGCTCGCATGCCCAAGGAAGCCCGTAAGAAGGCTGACGGCGAATTGAAGAAGCTCAAGCTGATGTCACCGATGTCGGCTGAGGCCACGGTGGTGCGCAATTACATCGAAACTTTGGTCAACCTGCCCTGGAGCAAGAAGACCAAGATCAAGTACGACTTGGCCAGCGCTGAGGCGGTACTGAATGAGGATCACTACGGACTTGAGAAAGTCAAAGACCGCATTCTTGAGTATCTTGCAGTGCAGCAGCGTGTCGACAAGGTCAAGGCACCGATCCTTTGTTTGGTCGGCCCTCCTGGCGTGGGCAAGACCTCGTTGGGGCAGTCAGTGGCGCGCGCCACCGGTCGCAAGTTCGTCCGTATGGCCTTGGGCGGCGTGCGTGACGAGGCCGAAATTCGTGGGCATCGTCGCACTTATATCGGCTCGATGCCGGGCAAGGTGCTGCAGAGCTTGGCCAAGGTTGGTACGCGTAATCCACTCTTCTTGCTCGACGAAATCGACAAGCTGGGCATGGATTTCCGCGGTGATCCTTCCTCGGCTTTGCTGGAGGTGCTGGATCCTGAGCAGAACCATACCTTCGGTGACCATTACGTCGAGGTCGAATTTGACCTGTCCGACGTGATGTTCATTGCCACCTCGAACTCAATGAATATCCCGCCAGCATTGCTGGATCGGATGGAAGTGATTCGACTGTCCGGCTACACCGAAGACGAAAAAGTCAATATCGCCCAGCGCTACTTGTTGCCCAAGCAGCGCAAGAACAATGGCGTCAAGGACGAGGAGATGGAAGTCACCGAGTCGGCCATTCGCGGCATCATTCAGTACTACACGCGGGAAGCCGGTGTGCGGTCGCTGGAACGCGAGATGTCCAAGATCTGCCGCAAGGTAGTGAAAAGCGTAGCGTTGAAAACCTCGGTGGGCAAGGCCGTGGTGACTGCAGAGAACTTGAATGATTTTCTGGGTGTGCGCAAGTACGACTTTGGCCGTGCCGAAAAGAAGAATCAGGTGGGGCAAGTGGTTGGTCTGGCCTGGACCGAAGTTGGCGGTGATTTGCTGACGATCGAGGCGACAGCGATGCCAGGCAAGGGCACCATCATTCGCACCGGTTCATTGGGTGATGTGATGAAGGAGTCGGTCGAGGCTGCAAGGACGGTGGTGCGCTCACGCGCTCGTCGCTTGGGCATCAAGGACGAAATGTTCGAGAAGCGCGATGTGCACGTGCACGTGCCCGATGGCGCGACTCCCAAGGACGGGCCGAGTGCAGGTGCCGCGATGACGACGGCTTTTGTGTCCGCCTTGACCGGGATCCCGGTCCGTGCCGACGTCGCCATGACGGGTGAAATTACTCTGCGTGGTGAAGTTACGGCGATTGGTGGCTTGAAAGAAAAGCTGCTGGCGGCTCATCGCGGTGGTATCAAGACCGTGTTGATACCTGAGGACAACGTCAAAGACCTCCAGGACATTCCCGAGAACGTCAAGAACCAGCTCGAAATCGTGCCGGTGCGCTGGATTGACCGTGTGCTGGAAGTTGCACTCGAGACCATGCCTGTGCCGCTGCCTGATGAAGAGCCGGTTGTTGCTGCCAAGCCCGAAGGTGTCGTGACCTTGCCTGCCGCGACGCATTGAGACTTGGTTTTGCTGAATTTAAACCAAAGTGAGCCCCAGGGCTTGCTTACTGGTTTGAATTCAGCATATACTCTTGCTCTTGGCGCAAAAGCAGCGTTTGGTTGAAGAGTAAAAGCTTCAGCAAAATGTGCGATGTTGCTGAAAAGATTTCAAAGCAAGTTCAAAGAAATGCGGGAATAGCTCAGTTGGTAGAGCGCAACCTTGCCAAGGTTGAGGTCGCCGGTTCGATCCCGGTCGTCCGCTCCAAGCACCACCGGTCTCGACCCACGATCAGGGTCCGGGATGCAGCGTCTCGTTGGTGAGCGTCGTCGGCGCGGCGAGGATGCT